>DAOSXE010000004.1 GCA_035380285.1 bacterium
CTACGGGTTCGCCACCGACACCGTCGTCCCCGGGGACTACACCGGCGACGGAGCCGCCGATATCGCCGTCTTCCGTCCCTCCAACGGGAAGTGGCTGGTCCGGGGCGGCCCCACCGCTTACTTCGGGAACTCGTCGGACACGGTCCAGCCGGCGGACTACGACGGGGACGGAACCTGGGACTTCGCCGTCTTCCGATCCGCCTCGGGGAAATGGCTGGTGCGAGGGGTGACGGCTCCCTACTACGGATCCTCGACCGACCATCCCGTCACCAACCCCTGAGGGGAGGGAAGCAGAGCATAGAGCATGGGGTATAGGGCATAGCGTGCCCCTTAACCTCACCCTCTTCCGTCCCCCTTCATGGCCTTCATGTTCTTCATGGTGATCGTTTCCTGAATTCTGAATTTTTCTCCAACCAGAGTAATCAGGTGCGAAATTCCCCAGGGGCCGGGGCAGGGGGCTACTGTATTCTGAATTCTTCTACTGGCCGCCGCTGGGCATTTTCAGTCCGTCCTCAAACCGTTGAAAATCCCCTTGTGCCCATTTGTGCCTCTTGTGGCCACTTTTTCCCCTCTTGTGCCTTTTGTGGCTAACCCTCCCCCTTCATGATCTTCATGTCCTTCATGGTAGATTCTTTCCCTCATCTGTGAAATCTGTGGACACTCTTCCCGCTTAGCCGGTCGTCGGTTCCAGACGGTTGAGGGCGCTGATCACGGCTTTGATCGACGCGCGGCTGATATTGTCGTCCACCCCGACTCCGAAGATCGGCGCCCTCTCCCCGGCTTCGATGCCGATATAGGCGACGGCGCGGGCGTCGGCCCCCCGTTCGAGTTCGTGTTCCTCGTAAGACGCCACCGAGAACGAACGGCCGAACTTCATGCAAAAACCCCGGACGAACGCGTCGATGGGGCCGGTCCCCCGGCCGGTAAACGCCGTTTCCCGTCCGCGGTCGGAGACCGTCGCCCGGACCCGGGCGGTCCCGTCCTCCCCGGTTTCGATGCGCGCGGCCTTCAGGGCGTAGGGCGAAACCCGGTCCAGGTACTCCCGCCGGAAACAGCGGTAGAGGTCGTCGGGGGAAAGCTCCGCGCCGTCCCGGTCGGTCACCTCCTGGACGACCCGGCCGAATTCCGCCTGCATGGCCGCAGGGAGCCGGAAGCCGTACGCTTCTTCCAGGACGTAGCGCACGCCTCCCTTGCCGGACTGGCTGTTGATGCGGATGAGCCGTTCGTAGCTGCGCCCGACGTCTCCGGGGTCGATGGGCAGGTAGGGGACCTCCCAGTGCGTCTGCCCGCGCTCCCGCCGGTTCTTCATCCCCTTCCCGATGGCGTCCTGGTGCGAACCCGAAAAGGCGGTGTAGACCAGTTCTCCGGCGTAGGGATGGCGGGGATGGACCGGCATCCCGGTGCAGCGGGCGTAGACCTCGCCGACCCGGTCGAGGTCGGAGAAGTCCAACCCCGGGTCCACTCCCTGCGAATAGAGGTTCAGGGCCAGGGTAACGACGTCCATGTTGCCGGTGCGTTCGCCGTTCCCGAACAGACAGCCCTCGACGCGCTCCGCCCCCGCCGCCAGGGCCAGCTCGGCCGCCGCCACCGCGCAGCCCCGGTCGTTGTGGGTGTGCACGCTGACGATGACGCCGTCGCGCCGGGCCAGGCGCCGGTGCATCCACTCGATCTGGTCGGCGTAAACGTGGGGGGGCGCCACCTCGACCGTGGCCGGCAGGTTGAGGATGACCTTCTTCTCCGGCGCGGCACCCCAGACCTCGGTCACCGCGTCGCATACCTCCCGGGCGAATTCCGGTTCGGTGAACGAAAAAGTCTCCGGGGTGTACTCCAGGACCCACTCGGTTTCGGGGTGGGCGGCGGTCAGCTCCCGGACCAGGCGCACCGCCCCCGCCGCCATCTCCCGCACCTGGTCGCGGCTCAGGCCGAAGACCACTTCCCGGAAGACGGGCGCGGTGGCGTTGTAGACGTGCACGACGGCCCGCCGCGATCCTGCCAGCGCCTCCACGGTGCGGCGGATGAGGTGTTCCCGCGCCTGGGTGAGGGCGGACACGGTCACGTCTTTCGGAATGCGTCGCTCCTCGATCAGCGTTCGGACGAAGTCGAAATCGGTCCGGGATGCGGACGGGAACGCCACCTCGATCTCCTTGAACCCGATGTCGCAGAGCAGGCGGAAAAACTCCAGCTTCCGGGACGCGTTCATGGGCTCGAAGAGCGCCTGGTTGCCGTCGCGCAGATCGACGCTGCACCAGATCGGGGCCCGGGTAACCGTCCGGTCGGGCCAGGTGCGGTCACGCAGTCCGACGTCCGGGCGGGGCCGGTATTTGGCGAAGGGCATTTTCGTCATGGTTCATCTCCTGGCGCCGGCTTCCGCCGGCAGGCTAATGTTTGTCTTTCCTCGTTCGGGGCGGGGACGGTTCCCCGCCGATTGTATCCAAAGAAAAAGCCGCCGCCTGGCGGAGGCGGTGGCTTCGTTTCGACGTGGTTATTTACCGACGATTCGAGTAATCCGGGCGCACCCCCTCCGTCATCTCCCGGCGGAGAGCAGGAGGAGGCTAAGTCGATGCCCCGGATTTTCGAAATGCGCAGTCATCGCGGACACAACTACCCGCTTTGCCGGTCCCTGTCAAGCCCGGATTTCTCGGTAGTATCGTCTTTCCGGCATGGCGCCCCCAAAGGCAGGGCCGCTATTTTAAGTGCTTCGCCGGCCGCGTTGATCTACTATGCCTTCGGGACCCGGACGGATTGAAACGTAAACGAAAGGAGAAGGCGATGAAGATAGCGAAAGTAACCGCCGCCCTGCTCGGGCTCGCGCTCTCGGGCTGTTCGATCTTCGGCGGCTCCTCGACCAAGAGCACCGAGGATCTGCTCACCGCCGCCGGATTCAAGCTCAAGCTGGCCGACACCCCCGAGCGGGAAGCCCATCTCAAGACGCTGCCCCAGCGCACCGTGTTCCCCCGGGAACAGGACGGGACCGTTTATTACTTCTTCGCCGACGCCAAGCAGGACCGGCTTTACCGGGGCACCCAGGAAGCCTACCAGAGCTATCAGCTCGAACTGCAGGCTCAGAAGGAAGACGCGCTCGACCAGGAGTTGAGCGAGAAGGAACACGACGACGCCGTGCTCAACGCCGCGACCATGGGGGGCTGGGAGGTCTGGGAAGTCTGGGATCCCTGAACACTGGATCTCACATGTAGGCATGTAGGTAGTGTAGGGGGGAAGGGAAGGGTTCGGGGTTCAGGGGGGCAGGCATGGAGCATGGGGCATAGAGCGTAGAGTCCGTGACATTTCTTTCTTCCTGGCCTTCATGTTCTTCATGGTGATCGTTTCCTGAATTCTTCCCCAATCAGAGTTAATCAGAGAAATCAGGTGCAAAAAGGGTTCGGGGTTCAGGAAGGAGGCACCCCCCCCGGCCCTTGGGGGGAGCAGAGGGCATAGAGTAAAACACTCTGCTTTTCTTCCTTCATATATCCCCATACCTTCCCGATCTGTGTCATCTGTGGACGTATTGAGGGGGCGCGGTTGAGGGCTACTGAATTCTGAATTCTGACTCCTGAATTCTTCCCCTGAACTGTCTCTATGCTCCATGCCCTATGCTCTATGCTTTTCACAGGTGCAAAGATCTCCAGGGGGCCGAGGCGGGGGGCTCCTGAATACTGAATTCTGACTCCTGAATTCTTCCCCTGAACCCTGGGGGCTGGTGGGGGGATGTCTTATCCACCGCCGGGAACCGTTTCTACCGGGTTTTCCCCAGGTTATCCACAGGGGAAAATCAGTTGCCGATGGTGACGTTCTGATCCTGGGGCAGCGTGTCGGGAACAGCCACCTCGGCGTCGGTGGGGAGGTTGTCGGGCACGGCCACGTCGGCGTTCGCCGGCAGGTACTGAGGCACCGAGACCTCGGCGTTCGCGGGGAGGTTGCCGGGCACCGCGACGTCGGCGTCGGTAGGGAGGGAATCGGGGACCGCGACCTCGGCGTCGGTCGGCAGATTGTCGCCTACGGCGACGTTTTCCGGGGAGGGAAACGGCTGCGGTATCTCGACCGACGCGGAGCTCCCGGAGGGCTCGGCTTCGGCTACCCGCAAGGCCGTCGAGGTGGAGATCAGAAAAACCGTCAGGATTCCGGCGGCAAATGTCCGCATTGCCTGCTCCTTTTTTCCGGTTGCGGTTCCGCGTTTTCTCGCCCCGCTACTATACCACCGCGCCGCCCGGGCCGTGCGGCAAATCCATGTAACCTTGGACGCACCATGAAGGGGAAGGGATTTACCACAGGGCACAGAGGGGGAAGAGAGGGTTCAGGGTTCGGGGTTCAGGGGGAGGGAGGCATGGAGCATGGGGCATAGAGCATAGAGCCCGGCATTCTGCTTTTCACGGGTGCAAGAATCTCCAAGGCCAAGGCAGGGGCCTGAACCCTGAACCCTGAATTCCTCTATGCTCCATGCCCTATGCTCTATGCTTTTCATAGGTGCAAAGATCTCCAGGGGGCCGAGGCAGGGGGCTCCTGAATACTGAATTCTGACTCCTGAATTCTTCCCCTGAACCCTGAATTCCTCCCCCGAACTGTCTCTATGCTCCATGCCCTATGCTCTATGCTTTTCATAGGTGCAGAAATCTTCAGGGTTCGCGGCGGGGGTAGCCCGCTCAGCGGGCTCGGATCAGGGAAAACAGCGAGATCAGGCCCCAGAGGCCCGCGGTCGCAATCGCCGCCGGGGCCGGCCACACTTCCCACCCCCGCAGCAGCGCGTAGAATGCGGGGGCGAGGAGCCAGCCGGGGACGACGGCTTCGGCCGTGCGCAGCCCCCGGGGGATGCCCCGGCTCAGGATCCACTGCAGCAGCGCCGCCGCCAGCCATCCCGCGCCCAGCCACAGGATTTCCGGGGAGACCCCGTTGCCGGCCAGGGGCCGGTACCAGCCCTCGAAGAGCCCGGTGGCGGGGCCTTCCAGGATGACGGGGAGCAGCAGGAAGGGCGCCAGGCAAAGCAGGGCCGCCGCCGCCGCGGACCGGGCCGTCCAGCGGGGACGCGGAAGCGGCAGGCAGAGACGGTTCCAGCCGTCGCAGCGGCGGTAGACGAAAAAGAGGGTGGCTCGGGAGCCGGGACCCAGTTGGAGAGACGGGAACGACAGTTCCCGAGGCCCCGGTCCGAACGAGTTTGCTGTTGACACCTGCCACCTCCCCCTGTTTACTACCATGCGACGGAACCAGCGGTCAATAAACCACAACTGGGAGCTTTTTTCAGTAAAAAGTTCCAACCCTGCAAGGAGAAGGTGCATGAAACAATTGGGCGCAATCCTGGGCATCGCCGCTCTCGTGGTCCTGGGCGGCTGCATCAAGGCCAACGAGGAGATCACCCTGAACAAGGACGGGAGCGGTTCCTGCACCCTGACCTACGGGATGAGCGAGCAGAGCATCCAGCAGCTTCAGGCCATGGCCAAGCAGCAGGAAGGCGGCGAGATGGAGATGGACATGGACGCCTTCGAGTTCGACGAGAACAAGGTCAAGGAGAGCTTCGAGGCGCTCAAGGACAAGGGCGTGACCCTCAAGGACGTCAAGGCCGAAGTCAAGGACGGGTGGAAATACATCACCGTCGCCTTCGACTTCCAGAGCCTCAACGGCCTGGCCGAATCCGACACGCCCCTGGAGGGATTTTCCCTGAGCAAGGATGATTCCGGCAATTACGTCTTCATGACCGGCAGCGGGGAAGCCTCGGAAGTGACCCCCGAGCAGGCCGAAGAAGCCAAGATGATGGCCGGGATGTTCGCCGGAATGCGGATCCAGATCCGGATCAACGTCCCCACCAAGGTCATCGAGACCAACGCGCCGGTCAAGGGCGATTCCTACGCCGAATGGGTCTGGGACATCGACAAGGACCCGGTCGCCCTGGTCAAGATGGAGAACGAAGGGATGAAGCTGGTCTTCGACGGGACCGGCGTCGATATCCCCGCGTTCCAGGAAGTCGAGGAAGAAGACGCGGGAATGGTCGCGGTGGGCTCTTCCGACAACGGCGACGAGATGGAAGAGGAAGGCATCGAGGTCGAGGTCGAGGAGTAAGTTCCGAGCTTCGCGCCGAAAGCCCCCCGCCGTTCGCGGCGGGGGGCTTTTTTTACCGCGCCGAGCGGCCGGCCGGGGAGGAAACTCGTTGCCCGCGGCCGGAAATTATCCCATGATTCCCACCATGAAAATTTCCTCGAAACTCCCGGGAATCTGCGCCGGGTTGGGCCTGCTCGCCTCGGGCTGTTCCACCGGCGTCAACTTCATCTCCGCCGACCAGCTCGCCCCCGGCGAGCTGGAGGAGGAGCAGCTGCGGGAAGAGACCTTCACGCCCACCCTCAACCTTCTCACCGGGGAGAAACTGGTCTACGACGTCAACTGGATGGGGATTTCGGTGGGGCAGGTCGAGGTGGAGAACCACGGGATCGAAGAGGTGGACGGCGTGGAGGCCTACCATGTCACCACCGTCACCCGGGCCAACGATTTTCTCGCCAACTTCTTCAACATCGAAGACACCGTGCATTCCTGGATCCTCCCCGGGTCCGGGTGCCCGGTCCGTTTCGAAAAAGTCATCAAGGAAGGCCACTACACCAAGCACCAGCGGATCGTCTACGACCAGGAGAACCTGAGGGCGGTGTATACCCGTCCCGACCGGGAAAAAGACGAGCCCTACGGATTCGATATCTCGCCCTGTACCCAGGACGTTCTCAGCCTGCTCTTCTGGGTCCGCAACCAGCCCTTCCGCCTGGGGGACATCCTCTCCACCCGGGTCAATGCCGACAAGAAGAACTGGGACGTCGAAATCGAAGTGGTGGAACGGGGGGCGTTCGACACCGGCCCCCTGGAGAGAGTCAAGGTGTATCGGCTCGAGCCCCGGGCCACCCACGAGGGGAGCCCGCTCAAGAAAGGGACGATGTCGGCCTGGGTGACCTCCGATTACCGCCATGTGCCGGTCGCGTTTCAGGTCGAGGCCAAGATCGTGGGCAACATCAACGCCGTCATCTCCGAGGCCGTTCTCCCCCCGCTCCCGGTCGAACCGGTCGTCAGCGTGGAGGAAGTCTACGACATCATGGAGATTTACGACCCCGACCAGTGGATCCGCGGGGAAGCCCAGACCGACAACTTTCTCCGCGGGGCGGCGCTGCGCGCCCTCATCTTCGATCCCCCTCCCGGCGAAAACGGCGGCGGCGATGAGTGAGCCGGGCCCGCAACGACGGCTCTTCGAGCTGGTCCGGGAGCGGATGGAGGCCAACCCGGCCTGCCACGACTACGACCACACCCTGCGGGTCTACCGCACCGCCCTCGAGATCGCGGAAGGGGAGGGCGCCGACCGGGAGGTGGTGTCCGCGGCCGCGCTCCTGCACGATATCGCCCGCGACCGGGAACTGGAGGAGGGGAGCGAAAACTGCCACGCCCGCCTCGGCGCCGAGGAGACGCAGACCATCCTGGCCGGGTGCGGCTTCGAGGACCGCGCCTTCATCGCCCGGGTCGCCGCCTGCGTGGCTTCCCACCGCTACCGCCGCCGCCCGGGGCAGGAACCCCCGGCCAGCCCCGAGGAACGGGCCGTCTTCGACGCCGACAAGCTCGACGGCATGGGGGCGGTGGGCATCGCCCGGGCGTTTCATTTCGCGGGCCGGATCGGCGCGCGGCTCCACAACTCCCCCGAAGCCGCCCTGGAATCGGACCCGTACAGCCGGGAGGACACCGCCTACCGGGAGTACCTGATCAAGCTGCGCCGCCTGGAAGACACCATGCTCACGGCCACGGGACGGCGCCTGGCCCGGGAACGGTCCGAATTCATGGACGAGTTCTTCCGCCGCCTCTGCGCGGAGACCGGCACCGGTTTTCCCGCCCGGGAAGAAGACTGACCCGGGAGCGGCCCCAGGCCGCCCCTCGCCGCGCCCGGGGATTTCCGAAGTTTACGTTCCCATCGGACCCCGTTTGTGTTTAGACTAACAAGGCAGAAAATATGTATTAATTTATCACGGTGAGCCCGCGGGGCCGCCAAGGGGGTTTCTCATGAAACGGTATGGCCGGCTGATGACGGCGGGGGTATTTTTCGCGGTTGTGGCTCTCCCTCCTTCCGCCCCTGCCGATCCCTCCCCGTCTCCGACCCCGGAACTCCCCGGGGAGTGCGAGCCCAGCTTCCGCAGCCTCCTCTTCAACGAATCCTCCGCTTTCGTGGCTCTGTCGGACGACATCGACGAGACCCCGCCGTTTTCCATCACGGCCTGGGTCTATCTCGACAGCTACGCCCCCAGCGATATATTCCCTTACTACGCCGGGCGCACGATCCTGGCCCGAGGGAATCTGAGATACTCCGGCGCGTGGGACTACCTTTTCAACGTCAACGGCCATAACCGTCTCGGTTTCGTCACCCACCCGACCGTCGCTTCGGCCCCGCACGTGGAGGCGGAAGACGAGTTCCCCCTGGGCCGCTGGGTTTTCGTGGCCTTCACCCACGACGGCCGTACCGGCCGGCTCTACCAGGACGGGGTCCTGGTAGGGGTCTCGGAAGCCCTGGAGCCGGGGGACAACCATAACACCAGCCCGACCTGGCTGGGCGCGAGCTGGAACTCGGCCCCGGGGAACTCCCATTCCTGGGCGGGGATGATCGACGACCTCGCGGTCTACCGCGGGGAGAACGGGGGGGCCCTGACCCCGGAGCAGATCGCGGCCATCCGCGACGGGAAGGGGCATCTCTCCGGGTGCCTGCTCGGCCGCTGGCCGGCCGAGGAAGGCAGCGGGTCCCTCCTGGGGGACGAGTTCGACGTCAACGACGGGACGCTCCACGAGGTCGGGTGGTCCGTCTCCCACCGGCCCAACGACCCCTGCGCCACGCCGTCGGAGACTCCCGAACCGCAACCTTCCCCGAGCCCCAGCGCTTCGGCGGATCCGATGCCGACGCTCTCTCCCCCGCCCGGCGCTACGCCGAGTCCGATTCCGACGCTCTCCCCCCGTCCCAGCGCTTTTTCGTCTCCGACCCCGGAACTCCCGGGGGAGTGCGAGCCCAGCCTGCGCAGCCTCCTCTTCGACGGGAACAACGATTACGTGGCTCTGTCGGACGACATCGACGAGACCCCGCCGTTTTCGATCACGGCCTGGGTCTATCTCGACAGCTACGCCCCCACCGCTACGTTTCCTTACTACGGCGGGCGCACGATCCTGGCTCGGGGGAATCTGAGATACTCCGGCGAGTGGGATTATATTTTCAACGTCAACGGCCGTAACCGTCTCGGTTTCGTCACCCACCCGTATTTTTCTTCGGCCCCGCACGTGGAGGCGGAAGACGAGTTCCCCCTGGGCCGCTGGGTTTTCGTGGCCTTCACCCACGACGGCCGTACCGGCCGGCTCTACCAGGACGGGGTCCTGGTAGGGGTCTCGGAAGCCCTGGAGCCGGGGGACAACCATAACACCAGCCCGACCTGGCTGGGCGCGAGCTGGAACTCGGCCCCGGGGAACTCCCATTCCTGGGCGGGGATGATCGACGACCTCGCGGTCTACCGCGGGGAGAACGGGGGGGCCCTGACCCCGGAGCAGATCGCGGCCATCCGCGACGGGAAGGGGCATCTCTCCGGGTGCCTGCTCGGCCGCTGGCCGGCCGAGGAAGGCAGCGGGTCCCTCCTGGGGGACGAGTTCGGCGTCAACGACGGAACGCTCCACGGGGCGGCATGGTCCCTGTCGCACCGGCCCAACGACCCCTGCGCCACGCCGCCGCCGTCCCCCGGCCCTCCGCCCTCTCCGAGCCCCAGCGCTTCGGCGAGTCCGATCCCGCCCACGACCCCCAGCCCCACCCCGGCGGCTCCCGAGCTGCTTCTCGGCGCCGACCCGGTCTCGGGGGCGGCCCCGCTTACGGTCGACTTCGAGGCCACCGTCCTCTTCGGAGGCTCGATTCAATACTACCGCTGGGATTACAACGGGGACGGGGTCTGGGACTATATATCTCCCCGTTCTCCGCGCAGTTCCCACACCTATAACGCCGTCGGAACCTACCAGGCCATCTGCGAAGTGGAGGATTCGCTCGCCCGGGTGGCGCGCAATTCCGTCTACGATATCCTGGTCTACGAGGAAACCGCCCCTCCGGTCGTCGAGGCTCGCGCCGATCCGGTTTCGGGTTCGGCTCCGCTTGCGGTCGGGCTCGACGGGACCGTGAACTCGCCTCACGAAATCCTCTTTTATCTCTGGGACTTCGAGAGCGACGGCACCATCGATCACCTGTCGCTCGAGGGCGCGTCCATCGTTCATGTCTACGGGCAGGCCGGGACCTGGCAGGCCCGCCTCAGCGTTCTCGACGACCACGGTTTGGTCGAGAGCGATACGGTCGAAATCGAGGTCTCCCCCGCGGGAACGCCCTTGACGGTCGCGGCCTCGGCGGACCCGGAATCGGGGACCATCCCGCTCGTGGTCGCTTTCACGGTTGTCGCCGAACCGGAGGAGGACATCGTCCTCTACGCCTGGGATTTCGACGGCGACGGCGAAAGCGACTGGAGTTCGCAGACTTCGGGGAGCGTCGCCCACAGCTACGCGCTGGCCGGCAATTACACGGCGACCGTCCGGGTCGAGGCCGCCGACGGTCGGGAAGCCGCCGATTCGGTCACGGTGGACGCGGGCACGCCCGCGGAGATGAAAATCTGGGTCTCCAGCCCCCGGGACGGGCAGACGATTTCGGGCAACGCCGTCACCGTCCGTATCAATACCGCCCCCGGAAACGGCACCGGCTGGGTGCAGCCGCAGTACCGCCCGGAGGGGGAATCGGAATGGACCGATATGACCGACCCCATCTATCCTCCCCCCTACAGCTTCTACTGCTCCTGGGACACCACCGCCATACCCTTCGGGGACTACCAGATCAGGGGAAAAGGAGCCGATACCGACGGAACCGTCGTCTATTCCGATCCGGTAACCGTAACCGTGGTCGCCGCCGACTCCCATATCGATGAAACCATCGACGAGTTCGGGAACCGCCGGAGGAGGGAAAAAACATCCGATGAAGCGTCGTTGCTGGTAGAGATCGCCGGCGGTCTCTCGCTCCACGTCCCCTGCGCGGCGCTGGGTTCGGCAGACGCCGCGGTCATTCTCGAACGCCCCGCCCGGAACCCGCACCCGGGCCGCGCGCTGAGGGCGTTGCCGGAGCGGATGATCCTGACCGCCGTCGTTTCCCTGGAAAACTCCGGGGGGCTGCGGAAACCGGCGGAACTCACGGTCCCCTATCCGGATGCTGACGACAACGGGATCCTCGACGGCACCGGTATCCGGGAAGGCGATCTCAAGATTTTCCGTTACAACGAGATCTCCGAAATCTGGCAGCCGACGGCGGGGAGCACGGTCTACCGCGAAGAAAACTTCATCTGCGCCCCGGTCATGTCGGTGGGGACGTACGCCGCCGGCGTCGTCTCGGTGCAGGGTGTCGGCCCGGGAGATTATGACGGCGACGGCACCGCCGAAATCGCCCTGTACCGCCCGTCTCGGGGACTCTGGCTGATACGGGGCAAGACCAGGGCGTTTTACGGGCTTTCGGAGGACCTGCCGGTCCCGGCCGACTACGACGGCGACGGGACGTGGGATATCGCCCTGTTCCGGCCTTCCTCGAGCAAGTGGCTGATCCGCAACGGCAACTCCTGTTTCTACGGGACCGGCGCCGATTTCCCGGTCCCGGCCGACTACGACGGGGACGGCGACGCCGACATCGCGCTCTTCCGCCCCCAGAGCGGGAAATGGGCGATCCGCGGCGGTTCCGCCGTCTACTTCGGCGCCGCGGGGGACGTGCCGGTTCGGGGCGACTACGACGGCGACGGCGACGTCGACATCGCCGTTTTCCGGCCTTCCTCGGGGAAGTGGCTGATAAGAGACGCCGAGGCCTGTTTTTACGGGGAATCCGGGGATATTCCGGTCCCGGCCGACTACGACGGGGACGGCGACGCCGACATCGCGCTCTTCCGCCCCCAAAGCGGGAAATGGGCTGTCCGCGACGGTTCCGCCGTCTACTTCGGCGTCGACGGGGATTTGCCGGTTCCGGCCGACTACGACGGCGACGGGGTCGCCGATATCGCCCTATTCCGGAGCGGCTCCTCCCGGTGGATGATCCGGGGGGGGATTTCGGTGATTTTCGGGATGGCGGCCGATCAGCCGGTGACTAACCCCTGACGGCGGCGGCCGCCCCGGGTCCCTTCCCGGCGGGGCGGATGCCGGAGGTGGGGCTGGAAATTCAGGTTGTTATGTCAGGCAATAAATACGCTTGATCGGATTGATCGCCTGGAGCCGGCCTCATCGAGGCCGGTTTTTGCCTGTCTTTGCCAATAGAATGGCGATAAACGGCATTGCCATTTTCGAATTGCCCCATGGAATATCCGTGACCTCGGTCCGATAACCCCATTCCGATCGAGGGGGGTAGTGGCCGTAAAACATTTAGGCGATCCGATATCCGGGACCTCCAAATCCGAGAAGCGGGAAATCCTCTTGTTTGAACTAAGAAACGGGAACATAATCGATATAGAAAAAGTTTTCCCTGTATCTACCCACAGCGGAGGGAGAACGGGATATGAGAATCCTTCAGACCCTGTTTCTCGTCCTTACCTTCACCCTGAGCCCGGCCTTTGGGCGGCAAGCTGACCCACCCTGGGAATACGAATGGAACGCCGACGAGCCTCCGCGGCACGCTCCGGATTTCACCTTCCGGGGGGTGCTGATCGCCCGGCGGGAGGCCGACCCCATAATTTCCGCCCCGACCGACGGCATCGCCTACCACGACGGCGACCTTATCGGAGACGCCCAGGTGGTTTATCTGGGGCGTGGGAATCCTATTTATACATCTTCGGGATGGTGCGATTCCGGGTTGATCGACGAGCACAGCTACTACTTCAAGTTGTTTTCCTATGACGAGGGTTGGAATTATTCCACGGGGGTGGGGGTCGATGCTGTGATCGTCGGCGCGTCGCCCACGCCCGTCTCCTACTCCAGCGCTCTCCGTTTAGGAGACCGTGAGGGTAAGCTTACGCTTTCTTCTCCGACCCCTGTCGCACTTCCCGCTGATGTGTCGTCCTTGCACGCCCAGCCCTACTCCGGGGGAGTTTGTTTGCAATGGGTCAACCCACGCGACCTGGTGGGCTGGGGGTGCGAGGGCTCGGACTGCTGCCTGACCGAAGGGGGGATCGTCGTGCTCGATACCGATACCCCCGAAGGTACGAGAAAAAGCTATTACTCTAAGGCCGTCGAGCTCGTTTCCTCCTACACCGTCGAGTTCCGGATGAAAGTGTTGACCAGTTCCGGCCTCGACGGAAGGTTGAAGTTTCGTTCCGTCACCCGACGCCCCGCCGGGGGTACGGGAGTCAATGTCGTTGAACTCGACTTCTCGGAGACCCAGATCGGGATGTCGCCGAGTTACCCGTATGTGTTCGTATTCGATATGGATACCGCCGACGACTTCCACGTTTATCGCGTAGTGGGGGATTCCGGGTACTGGTCTCTTTACGTGGACGGTACCCGCCGAGGCGGAGGGAGATTGACCAACCGAAACCCGGAATTGGCCGGAATCTATTTCGGCGATGCCGTCGGTGCCGGATCTCAATCCGAGTGGGATTACATCAAATACGCCTCTGGGGCTTATCATTATCCTACTCCCACCCCGACCCCCTCGGCCGCGCCGACCCCTACGACCACGCGGACGCCGGAACTTCCCGGCACACCCAGCCCCTACGTCCTGCCGGTCCTGTGCTCCGGCGACTACGACGGGGACGGAAGCTCCGACATCGCCGTCTTCCGCTCCCGCGAGGGCAAGTGGCTGGTGAGAGGCTTGGGGGTTTCCTGGTACGGGAAGAAGGGGGACCTTCCGGTTCCGGGGGACTACGACGGCAACGGGGTGACCGACATCGGGATCTATCGTCATGATAGCGGGTTGTGGGCGGTGAAGGGGCTGAGCCGGTTCCAAGTGCCCGCCAGCTGCGTTCCGGTCCCCGCGGACTACGACGGTGACGGCTCGACCGACGCGGCCGTCTTCCGCCTCTTATATGGGCTCTGGACGGTACGGGGTATCACCCAGGTCTGGTTCGGGCAAAATATGGACATCCCGGTCCCGGCCGACTATGACGGCGACGGTTCGGACGAGATCGCCGTCTGGCGCCCCGGAACCGGGGCCTGGCTGGTGAGGGGCTTGACCCGCTGGTACTACGGTCAGCGTGCCGACGATCCGGTGCCGGGTCGCTATGTTTGGGAGGGGACGCCGATAATTCGGGATCGGCCGGCGGTCTATCGTTCGAGACAGGGAAAATGGTTGGTCCTGGGTGGAGCCTCGTTCTATTACGGCGCCGGGGGCGCCGCCCCTTTGCCCGGGACCTACTTGGGCGGGGTTCTCGATCAAGCCGCCGTCTTCCGGCCGGTCCAGGGCCTCTGGTCCGTCCGGGGCTTCACCAAGGCCTACTTCGGGCAATATTGGGACTACCCGGTGACCAGATAAGGAATTATGGAATGAGTAAAATCCCTTCGGTGGTTTCTTTCCCCCGGGAGAGATGAAGCCATAAAGGCCGGCAAGTTTTTTATTCTGATCTTGTCCGTAGCCTGGGCCGGCCTTCCCTGTCCAGGGCAAGCCCAGTCTCCGGCCCCCAGTCCATCCCCCGCCCCGATAGTCGAATCGTTTACCAACAGCCTGGGGATGGAGTTCGTGCCTGTGGAGGGGCTGGACGGGGTTCTTTTCTCCAAGTACGAGACCCGGGTGAAGGACTTCCGGGCTTTCGTGGAGGACAAGGCCTTTAACGGGGGCTACAGCTACCGGGACGGCAACGCTCCTTTTGTTGTTGTTAAGGATGGCGAACTAGTCAGCAACTGGGATTACGGCTGGTCTAACCCGGGCTTTGAGCAGACCGGCGATCACCCAGTGACTTGCGTGAGTTGGGAGGATGCCAAAGCCTTCTGCGAGTGGCTGACCCGGAAGGAACGGCAGGAGCGCAAGATCGGCCTGGAAGAGGAGTACAGGTTGCCCACCGACTGGGAATGGTCAATGGCGGTGGGCTTGAGGGAAGGCCGAGAGGGGAGCCCAGAAAGTAAGGACGAGAAGATTAAAGACGTTTATCCCTGGGACGGAGGCAGGGGGAAGTTGCCCCCCCCGCGGGGGGCGGGGAATTACGCTGGAGAGGAAGTCCGAGATAAGGACTGGCCAAGTGGTTTGATGATCATTGAAGACTATAACGACGGATACCCGCGGACCTCTCCCGTGGGCTCCTTCGCGGCTAATGCTAACGGGATCTACGACCTGGGCGGGAACGTCTGGGAGTGGTGCGAGGATAGGTACTCGTATGGGTCGTACGGCCGGGTTCTGCGGGGTGGTTCTTGGAACGGCATCGATCCCGGGGCCCTGCTCTCATCGCGCCGCGGCTACACCAGTCCCGACGACCGCTACGGTTACGGCGGTTTCCGAGTGGTGTTGGGCAGTTCCCCCAAATAGGCTCGGTTATTGGTCTCAGGAGCCAGAAACGCTTTGTCCGGTAGTGGCTGTGGGAGGAGAGTACTAGCTTAGAAAGTGGCCTAATATTAGAGGCAGTTCATGGAACTAAATGTAAGTTGTGAAAATAACATGAAAACTGATTATGTCTTCTTGCCTGCTCTTTTTATCACAATATTATGTATAAGTTGCAGGGCAAAGGAGGGTGATAATAAGGCAAAACAGAATATAAATCTTAAGGGAACGATTGTTTATACAAGTATCGCACCAAATGATAACGGGGAAACTACGCAAATTATCGAGCACAATATTGAGGATATAAATGCTCAAGGAATAGTGATAACAACAGGTACTGATGCAAAATATAGTCAAGATGCAAAAAATATTGTTTATGTCAGGCATGGTAATCTTTATATTATAAACACCGATGATGGTATAACAAAAGAACTATGTGATTCTCCGAATGAGCTAATGGCAGATCCGTCGTGGTTGCCGGATGATACAAATATTGTTTTTGTGGGCATTGATATTGGAATGAACTCTACGATATACACAATTAATAAAAATGGGAGTGATATGAAACAAATATTTAAATCAACCTCAAATATAAGATCCCCATCATGGGTTCCAGGAGGCAATGAAATTGTATATTCAAGCGCGAAATTAGGAGATTACGCCCAGATATATAAATATAATATGCAATTGGGAACAGTTGATCAATTGACAAATGAGGGCGCTAGCTTTAATCCCTCGGTTTCGCCTGATGGAAAGCACATAGCGTATGTATGTAACGGGAAATATAGTGGTTCGAGCTTATGCATAATGGACATAAATGGAAAGAATCAACGATGTATTCTTGAAGGGAAAGGTTATCACCGTGATCCAGAATGGTCTAGGGATGGGAAAATCTTGGTATTTTCCTCGGCACGAAAGTGGGATTGGCCATTTGCGGGCAGTGAAATATATGCGATCGATGTAGACGGGCAAAATGAGACTCAAATTACAAACACTGTACATGGGAGGCACGATACAAATGAACGACCAAGTTGGGTGTATGGGCCTTCTTGCGAGGATTGGGACAGGTAGAAACTGGAATTCAAATAGATGATAAAGCTAAAATTTACCTAACAGCACGTTAGGCATTTCATAACATGGCTTTCAGCAGGTTACACATTTGGAATTATTACCGTATTAATGTATGGGAGAAGAGCGAATTTTGTCTTTAATCTAATTTTGCAATTAACTATATGGATAAAAAACCAAGATACAGCATAAGAACATATAATAACTGAAGCACCCAGGCTAACATTAGTAACGCGTTAGGGGCTTATTCCTTCGGAAAACAAGAACAACCAATGTGATGCCGATGAACAAAGCTAAGAAAGCTCTGGTATATATTTGGAACCTGGTTCCATAAAGCTTTTGAATTAGATTTTCGATATTGGGAAGATATGTGTGTATTCGGGCATCAATGAGTAATAATCCCAAGTTAATAGAGCTGAAAGCAAAGGCGATAATAAAGGAAATTAAATAACGTAATTTCAAGATTGCAATTGCGGTAATAAGTATAACGAAGAAAGTAAGTAATATAACTTGCATGAATTGTATTTCCGAAAGAAATTCATATAGTCCATGTCCTGTAATCCCCCTATCATAACAAAGTGGAATATAGAAAAAGGCTTTTATAACGAAAATAAAAATAGAAGTTAAAAATAAGATTAAAAGTTGCTTGTGATTTTCCCTCATGATTTGAACCTGTTATTAGAAATCTAGTCTGTGATTGGGGTTGATTCCGCAGCCTTACTCTCTAGCAATCAAAAAATTCGTACCTTACCTTCCCGAAGAGCCTCGTTGCGGGGGTGCAAGGGCAGATAGGCCAGGTCGATGTCTACGGATATGCGCGGGAGGTCCCGCACAAAAAAGTTGATGGCCGTGCCGCCTTTCAGGGCGAAACAACGCTGCCGATCGATCTCGGGTAGACAGCGGAGGAGCAACCCGACTCGGGCCTCATAGCTGGGGTCAAACATGGGGAAACTCCTCCCGCTCGGGTACGGTTATCCCGTACTTTCGGTTGAGCTTGCCGCCTTTGTATAGCTGGCGTTTCCCCTTGCCGAGATCGATCCGAGATAGATCCAGACGTTTGAACCAGGAGTGGCCGGCCGTCTCCGCGCTCCAGAGGAAGACGCGCTTGACTTTAGCCGAACGGCAATTCTCCAGTAATTCTTGGGCTGTTTTCGGTCGGATGGTGGTAAGTCCTTCCATAAGCTGAAGCACGTGTTCCATCTCATCGTTGCTCCCGGTCAGATGGATCTGCTCCATGATCGCCCTCTCCGCGCTTGACATCGCTATTTGGAATCCGCCGCAGTCCAGTTTGGCGGTGGCATCGTGGGGGATATTTTCAAATAGAGATAAGCATCGGTGCTCGACGTTGTCTTTCCACTGATGCTTTTTAAACCATGCCGGCAACTGTTCCGGCCGATCGCTGATCAAGATAACCCTCTTTTTCTCTCCAAGGGGTAAAAAATGAGACCTTCCCTCCAATTCCAGGGAAGTGCCGCCTCCGGCGTGGACGGTCATCCCGAGCTGCGTCTGGAGCGCGAAAAGGGCACCCTGCCACTCTACGGTATCCCCGGATCGTATGTAAGCTCCTGTGCCCAGCCGCTCCATCCAATGATAACGAAGATATTTAGCTATCAACTGGCGGTAGAATCCAAGCTCATCCAGGTATGGCTTAGTAACAACGGTTGCTTTCGGCCAGACTTTCAAGAGCCGGTTTATTTTTCTGCCGTTTTGTCTACCCATGGTTTACCTCTGTAATGGAAATTAAACTACCGATTAGTTTATATTTCCCTGTAAATGTAAACCCAGGGTTTACATTTGTCGATAGAAATAAACCAACAGAGAAAATCAGCGCCTAAATCCAGCCGGATCACCCTCCTTCCTGGCATAAGAAAAATGGACAGGACCACCTAACCCGTCAGCAAGGAGGGGACCATGAAGCCATCCGTACTCGAGGACGTGCCGGCCAAGGGGTTCCGGAAGCGCCGGAACATCCCCATCGCCGGGATCGAGAGGGTCAAGAGCCGGTTCGCGCTCGTGCGAAAAAAAAGAAACCACGCGAAAAACGGCGATAAAGGGCACATTCCCGTGGTTTCGATCTCATTCTGCCGGAGGTGGGGCTCGAACCCACACTCCCGGTAAGGGGAACGGGATTTTGAGTCCCGCGTGTCTGCCAATTCCACCACTCCGGCTCGAAAAGGTTTGTATTATCGAAAAAAGAGTGGGACGATGCAACGTATTACTGCGGAATCGAACCGGCGGAGCATGTGAAGAGTTCGCTCGTCAGGACATTCGGCTGGGGCGTCGTAGCCCTGTGCGCGGGGTGCCGGGGAAGCGCTTCGGTATCGTGGACCCCGGCCCCGACCCCGGTGCCGCCGCCCGGCTGCGTTTCCCTGGGGCTCACCACCTGGAATATCGAACGCTTCGACGGGGCCGGGGAGAAGGATACGACCTTTCCCACCCGCAACGCCGAACAGCTGGCCTGGCTGGCCCGGATCCTTCTCGACACCAACTCCGGCATCATCGTCCTGGAAGAGATCGCCGAGACCTCGGAGTTTTCCCCGGTCGCGCCCCTGCTGCAGCTGGTGGAGGAGCTGGACCGGCAGGAAGCGGCGCGTTCGGGGAAACCCGGCGGGGACGGGTCCTGGCAGGGTTTCATCGGGAGCTCCCCCGGTTTCCCCAGCAAGGTGGCCCTGGTCTGGAACCGGGACGAGGTCGAGGTGGAGGCCCTCGGGGAACTGGCGGAGCTGAGAGTGGGGTACACGGACGACGGGGTCCGGGTCCCGGCCGACGCCCTCCGCTTTCCCCGGGTCCCGGTCGCCGGCCGCTTCCGGCTGAAACGGGCCCCCTGGTTCGATCTGACCGTGGTGGGGGTCCACCTCAAGGCCATGAACGGGGGGTTCGAAGATGAACTGGACGTCGAGGACCGGCGCCGCCTGGGGGAACTCTCCGATTTGTTCGGCGACTGGGTCCTGCAGACCGGGGCGGTCGGCCCCCTGGCCGACCCGGACCTGGCCGTTCTCGGGGATTTCAACGAGCAGGCTTCCAACCTGGTGCGCCTGATGGAGGAACACGCTTCCGACCCCCGGCTCCGGAACCTGCTCTTCCTCTACCCGGACGCGGTCCCCGCCTCCGGCCCGGGGTTCTTCTTCGCCGACGCCGCCGCGCTCGGTCCCGACGATTACTCCTTTCAGGGCAACGCCGAAAAAGGGCAGCCGGGGAGAGACGGCCCGTACCCGGAAGACACGGTCTGGCCGAGCAGCGGATACGTGATCGACCACGTCCTCCTCTCCTCGGCCCTGGCGCGGTATTGGGACGGTTCGGCCTCGATCGAGTACTTCGACAAGGAACTCCCCCTCCACGATCTGGTCAGAATGTCCGATCACCGCCCGGTGACGGTGCGCCTGGTCGTCCCCCTCCGGGACCCCGCCGATCAGGTCAGGGCGGCGAGCCCCTCCGCCTCGGTGGAATAGAAGGGGAACACCCCGTCGAAGCCGCTGAGTTCGAAGACCCGGCGCGGTTCTCCCCCCAAGCCGCAGACGGCGACCGTTCCTCCCCGCTCGCCGGCTTTCTTCTGCAGGTGAAGCAGCGCGGAGAGCGTGGCGCTGTCGAGGTAGGTCAAGCGGGAGGCTTCGATCAGGATCCCGCTCAGGCCCCGGTCCAGGTAGGCCGAGCCCAGGGCGTCGAGATCGCGCGAGGTGAAGACGTCGGCCTGCCCGGTCAGGCGGATGACGACGACTTCGCCCTTTTCCTCGGCCTGGATGGAAAGTTTCCCCATCAGGCCGACTACGTCCTTGCGCGCGCCCACGTCAGTCTTCCTTCCGGAGCAGTTCCCGGCAGATGCCCTGAAACCCGAGGTAGATCCCCTTCAATTCCTCCAGGGAAACCGATTCGTTGACGGTGTGGGCGTCGCCCTCGTCCCCGGGGCCGTAGCCGATGATCTGGGCCGTGGAATCCGGGCACTTCTCCCGGAGCGCGACGATGGCGCTCCCGTCGGTGCAGAACGAGTAGTGGCCCAGTTCCGGTTCCTTCTTCAAAACCCTCTTCACCCCTGCGACCGCTTTCCTGACGAGAGGATCGTCGGGATCGGTCTTCCAGGCGGGCGCGAACTTGTCCTGTTCGATGGCGACCCCCGTCCAGGTGACGGCCTTATCGGCCGCGAATTTGACGGCCGGATCCTTGAAATGGGGGTACTTGGCCCGGCCGTTTTCGACCACTCGGGCGATGTTGTCCTTGACCAGGGCCAGGACGGATTCGCGGGTGTCTCCGACCAGGGTCCGGATATCGTAGGTGAGTTCGACCCGGCTGGGGACGGTGGAATTGCCGCCCCGGCCGTTGAGGCCGCCGCCGCCGCCGACCGGGATCTGGATGTCGGTGGGGACGATGTTGCGTTTCCCCAGGACCTGATCGACGTCGGACCGGTACCAGCGGTGGAAGGCGTCGATGATGTAGGCGATCTGTTCGATGGCGTTGATCACGGTCCGCCCGGTGGAGGCGTGCTTGGGTTGGCCGAACGAGGTGATCACGATCTCCGCGCGTCCCCGCTGCCCGATGTTGATCCGGCCCTGGGTCGCCTCCCCGACGACGATGAAGTCGGGGCGCAGCTGCCGCAGGGCTTCGAGAACGCAGACCCCCTCGAAGAGTTCCTCGACCACGGTTCCCACGACGAAGATTTTGCCGTCGTATCCGCGGGGAAGGCTCTTCATGGCGGCGGCGGCGTGCAGCATGGCCACCACCGATGACTTCATGTCCGCCGCTCCCCGGCCGAAGAGCCTTCCGTCCCGGATCGCGCCCGCCCAGGGGCGCGTTTCCGGGTCCCAGGCGTCGGGATCGGCGTTGACCGTGTCCAGATGGCCGGTGAGGACGATAACCGGGCCTTTCCCGCTCCCGACCTCGACCCCGGCGATCAGGTTCCCCATGCGGTCGGTGCCGACCCGGGAAAATCCGAGGCGGGAGGCCACCCGCATCAGGTATTTGACCACCGCTTCCTCCTGCCCGGAAAGGCTGGGGAAGCTGATCGCTCTTTGGATGACGCCGATCACGTCTCCGAAATCGGTCGATTTCGGAAGCGTCCGGCGCGGCCCGGAACCCGATGCTTTTTTCGACGATGTCGTTTTCATGGCGAAACTCTAACCGTCCGTATCCGATCGCGCAAGCTTAACTTGGACCCTCCGGGGTAAGCGGGCGCGGGCCTTCGGTTTTCGATCGTTTCCGGCGGTTACCGTTACCCGGGTTCCCCCGTCTCCGCGGCTTCGGCCCATGGTCCTTGACAGGGCCTTCGGACGGGATTAACCTCCTCATATCTATTGAACCCGCGCGGGGAGGACCGGCAGGATGGAGGCCATGAGAAAGAAGATATTCGTAATCCACGGCAAAGGCGTCAATAACGGCATCGGCAAGGAGGGTGGGGGAGACCTGGACACGGTTTCTTCCAACGCTTTCTACATGGTGTGGGCGCAGCACTCGCTGGGCGAGGAACTGGGGAGGGAGCCGGAATACGGCCGGGATTACGAATTCGATTTTCTCAATTATTCCGAGGGAGTGGAAAGTCTTCTGGCTCACCGGGGCTGCGACGTCTTCATACCCGATTTCCCCATCGACGCCCTGGCGCCGCGCCTGCGGCTGATGCTGATCGACGACATGGAATCGGCCGAACTCCTCAACCGCTACACCGAGGCCGCCGACGATTTCCGGCTCTGGATCGTCACCCACGCCTCGTCGGTGAGCCGGGAGTTCAAGGACATCTTCAACGCCACCTACCGCCAGGTCGGCAAGATCCTGGAGCACCGGGAAAAAGCCGCCCTGCAGTCGGCCCTGGAAGTCCTGGCTCTGCTCCGGGAAGGGACCGAACTGGACGCGGACCTGTCCGGGGCGGAAGAGTCGATCCGGTCCGCCGCCGAAGGCCTCCGGCGGGGGCTGATCGGGTTCCTGACCGGAACCCGCCTGGGCGAATTCAAAAAGACGCTTTTAGGGCACCTGCGCGATCAGAACAAGGAGAAGATGCTCGACCTTCTCGATGACCACGAAGCCATGGTCGCTTTCGACCTGGCGGTCCAGGAGGACATGTCCACTAGCGGCCGCATCAACTACACCGACGAGCTGCTGGTCGTCGTCCTCGAAGCCGCCGCCTACCTGGTCCGCGGGTTCAAGCAGCTGCGCGATCTTCCCTGGGAAGAAGGCCCGGCCCGGGACTATCGCCACACCCTTCGGGCGATCCAGGACGCGGTCATCCTCTATCTCCGGACCCTGGGCAGCCTGCTCGGCACCGGCGCCGGTTCCCTGCCGTCCGCGGCCGGGCGGTTGGAGAAAATGGCGAGGCTCTGCGAAGGCCTGCGGGTCGTCTTCGCCGAAATCCAGGACCGCATCCCCCCGCCGGTGCGCCCCGAGACGGAGTTCCCGATCCGCCTCCACCTGATCGAAGACGCCACCGGCAAGCCCGTGGCCGGGATCGAGGTGGTGATCAAGCGCCTGGCGGGGGAGGGCTCCTTCCGTCTCCCCGGAGGGGAGACCAGCGGCGCCGGGACGCTCGTGATTCCCTCGGCCGCGGACGGTTCGATCGAGACGGCGTATCTCCCCGCTTCCCCCCAGGAGGAATACCGGCTGTCCATCACCTTCGACGATCTTCAGGAGATCATCCTCCCCACCCCGGTTTCCGCTCCCGACGAAGACCCCGTATCCAGCTACGATCAGGCCGGCCCCGACGTTCTGGAGGAGGCGTTCGAGGAGAAGGAGGAAATCCCCGAGGAAATGGACCGGGCCATGCAGGTTTCCCTGGCCATGATCGAGCGCCAGTTCAAAAACCTTAAGGATCAGGACGTCAACGTCGTCAGCATCGACGACCACCATCCCTACACCCCCGAGATCTTCGGACTGCTCTCCCGGCTGGTGGAAGAAGGCGTGATCGGCCACCTCCAGGTGGCCAGCCTTCCCCGGGGAGAGGAACTCCCGGTGGAAAAACAGAAGTGCGGCGCCGACCTCATCTACGGCGACCGGGTCAGGGGGCGCCCCTGGGACAACCCCGGCCTGGCCGAACTCGACCGCATCGCCCATCTCCAGGACCTCCACATCGAGCTCACCCCCCTGGGCATGGCCCTCTCCAAGTTGATCGGGTCCAAATACAGCAAGGTCGAGATCGCCCGCGGCCTGGCCTCCGTCTCCAGCCTGGAGGAGATGACGACGATCATGGAGCGGCTCGGCTGGGACAAGCTGGTCGAGGCCTACGAGGAAGCCCTGGAGAAGGTCTATCCCCGCACCGAACAGGTGGTGGGGGTCATCGAGCTGGGGCGCCGGGGCGAGGAGGCCGACCCGATCCGCATCACCGCCGCGCTCTCCCCCTTCTGCGACGCCAAGAAAGGCGAAGTGCAGGTCAACGTCGCCTCGGCCATCCATTACCTGCTCTCCCGCAAGAAGAACCTGTCCGATTATTTCTTCTACTGCTACGGATCCCAGTTGATGACCACCCGGCGCCCCAACGAGAACGAGACCACGCTCAACCTCAGCACCATGTGCCAGCACATCGGGACCCGGGCCGACGGAGGGCATTCGGGGGCGGCGACCTGCAAGCCTTCTTCCAACCCCCTCTTCCCCCGGCGCCTGGAAAAAGTCAAGGACACCAACTTCCTGGGCTATCTCGACTACCTGGCCGACCGCGTCGCCGATTATTCCGGGTTGGACAAGATCGCGGTCCGCCCCCTTCCGTTTCCCCGCTACGGAGATCCGGTGGAGCGGGCGCTGGCCCATGTCCGGGAAAACCTTTACCGCATCCGCCTGGAGGGCAAGAAGGACCCCGGCGACATGCTCACGGTCCTCTTCACCCGCGCGCCCCGGGTGGCGTACGCCCTGGGCGAGGAAAAACCTTCCTTCCTGCAGATAATCAACTACCTGCGGCGCGATCACGAATTCGACTACCTGGTGTTCGCCCAGGGAATGCTCTACCGGGTCATCCTCGCCAATGTCGGAGACTCCCGGTGCCGGATCGACCTCCCGCGCCTGGCCCGGACCGTCGGGTGGAGCGAAGACGGAGGCTGTCCCATCCTGGCCGTCGCCGACATCCGGAAAAACCGGAAGGTGAAGAAACGCCTCCGCCGCCTGCTCCACCCGCACCTGCCCCAGCTGGCGCGGCTGATCGGGGGCTTCATCGAGGAAACGTCCGAATACAGGATCTCTTCCCTGGAGCCGCTGGTCCCCGAAGGGGCCACGGCCGCCTTCGAGCCGGTCCTGGAGAGGATGAAGGCCTCGACCTGGCTGATCGACCTGGTTCGGCCGGACGGGAGCCCCGCGGTCCGGGTTCTGGCCACGCTTTCCGTGCCCTACGACCGGAAAAAAGGAGAAGCCGACCCGCCCCTGCCGGTGGTGGCCGACTATTTCCGGGAGCACTCCCCCCATTACCTGATCTACAGCGAGGCGTTCCTGGCCTTCCCCCGCAAGCAGCCGATATCGGCGCTGATGCGGGTGCAGGACCCCGACGCCCTCATCGATTGTTCCCGGGCGGTTTCGGCCCTGGCCGGCAAACGATTCTGCGGCGACGCCGAAGTCGCCGAGTTCATGCCCGGCTTTCTCGAGGACTCCCCCCTGGGGAAAACCCCGCTGGCGCCGGGGAACTACCGCGAATTTCTCGATTACGTCGTTCCCCGGATCGCCGAGGCTTCCGGGCTGACCGTGGGCGGGGTTCGCGGCCTGTAGCGTCCGGCCGCCGGTTGCGGCCCGCGCGCTGAGCGAGGAGAAAAGACAATGAGCATGGAGAGAATCGACGACTTGCGCCGCCGCCGCGGGGAGATCGAGGCGGGCGGCGGCGAGGACCAGGCGGTCAAACAGCACGAGCGGGGGAAGCTGACCGCCCGGGAAAGATTGGACCTGCTGTTCGACCCGGGAACCTTCGTCGAGATCGACGCCTTCGTCAAGCACCACTGCGTCAATTTCGGGATGGAGCGAAAATCGGCTCCGGGGGACGGGGTGGTGACCGGCTACGGACAGGTGGAGGGCCGCCCGGTGTTCGCTTTCGTCCAGGATTTCACGGTGATCGGGGGGTCGCTGGGGGAGATGCACGCGGCCAAGATCTGCAAGGTGCTCGACAACGCGCTCAAAGTCGGCGCCCCGGTGGTGGGAATCAACGATTCCGGCGGGGCCCGGATCCAGGAAGGCGTCAACTCCCTCAAGGGGTACGGGGATATTTTCTTCCGCAACACCCGGGCTTCCGGGGTCGTCCCCCAGATCGCGGTCATTCTCGGCCCCTGCGCCGGCGGGGCCGTCTATTCCCCGGCCATCATGGATTTCATCTTCATGACCGAGGGGGTGTCGAAAATGTTCATCACCGGGCCCGACGTCATCAAGTCGGTCACCGGCGAGGAGATCTCCCCCGAGGCGTTGGGCGGGGCGATGACCCACAACAGCGTCAGCGGAGTCGCCAAGTTCATCGCCCCCGACGAAAAGACCTGCCTGGCCGAAGTCAGGCGGCTCCTGGGCTTTCTCCCCTCCAACAACCTCGACCCGTCGCCCCGGGGGCCCCGGACCGACCCGGCCGACCGCCTCATCCCCGAACTGGACGAACTGGTCCCGGACGCGCCCAACAAACCCTACGACATGATGAAGCTGATCCGGCTCCTGGTGGACGGGGGGGAGATCCTGGAGTACCACGCCCACTATGCTCCCAATATCATCACCTGCCTGGCCCGGCTGGACGGGCGCTCCATCGGGATCATCGCCAACCAGCCCGCGGTCCTGGCCGGCTGTCTGGATATCAACGCCTCCGACAAGGCCGCCCGTTTCGTCCGGACCTGCGACGCTTTCAATATTCCGATGCTGACGCTGGTGGACGTTCCCGGTTTCCTGCCGGGGTCGGACCAGGAGTACGGCGGGATTATCCGCCACGGAGCCAAGCTGCTGTACGCCTACAGCGAAGCCACCGTCCCCCTGGTCACCCTGATAACCCGCAAGGCCTACGGCGGAGCGTACATAGCCATGTGTTCCCGCCACCTGGGAGGAGACCTGGTCCTGGCCTGGCCCAGCGCCGAGATCGCGGTGATGGGCCCCGAGGGCGCGGCGAACGTCATCTTCCGCAAGGAGATCAAGAGCGCGGCCGATCCGGCGGCGGAACGGCTGGCCAAAGTGCGGGAGTACAAGGAAAAGTTCGCCAACCCCTACGCCGCCGCCGAGCTCGGGTACGTGGACGACGTCATCGAGCCCGCCGCGAGCCGTCTCCGGCTGGCGGACGCCTTTGAAATGTTCGCCTCCAAACGGGAGCGGGGTCCGGCCCGCAAACACGGCAACATTCCGTTGTAGGGGGAGACGGCCATGACGCTGTTGGAACAATTCGCTCGAAGCGAACTGGTGCACGGCCTCTCCCTGGGCGAGAAGGCGCTGGGGTCCTGCTACGTCGCCGCCCTGGGGATGTCCATCACCTTTCTGGCCCTTGTCGTTTTGATGAGCAGCCTGGTCGTCATGTCCAGGATCGTCAACCGGAAGGGACCGAACCCGCCGCCGCCGCCGCCGCGTCCGCTTCCCTCTCCGGGGGGTGAGGAAAACCCCGGCGAACGGCTGGGGGTGGTGCTGGCGGCGGCGGCTTGGGCCGCTCTGGGCGCGCCTGCCCGGATCGTCAACGTGCGGCCGCTCCGGCGCGAACGCGACGACACCTCCGCCTGGGCCCGGGCGGGGAGAATGGAACAGATCAGGGGAGGACGGTGGCAATCGTGAAAAGACTGAGAATTACTGTCGACGGAAAAAGCTACGAAGTCGAGGTGGAGGAGTTGGTCTCTTCCCCCTCTCCGCCCGCTCCGGTTTCGCCCGCTTCCCGGCCGCCCGCACCTCCCGCTCCGGCGCCGGGCCGTTCCGGCGCCAAGCCTCCCGCCGCTCCCGCCGGGTCCGGGGTCGTCGCCGCCCCGATGCCGGGGACGGTCCTGGAATTCAAGGTCAAGGAGGGGGACGCGGTCAAGGCCGGGGACGTGCTTCTGATTCTGGAGGCGATGAAGATGGAAAACGAGATCCCCGCGCCCGCGGACGGGAAAGTGGTTTCGATCGCGGTGGGGAAGGGGGCTTCGGTGAACGCCGGCGACCCCCTCCTGACCGTCGAGTAGCGCGGGAAACCGACGGAGTCCCGGATGGGAGCGATTATCGAGAGTTTTCTGGCCGGCACCGGGTTCGCGGGTTTGGCCTGGGGCAACGTCGGCATGATTCTGGTTTCCGCCGTTCTCCTGTACCTGGGAATCAGGAAGAAGTTCGAGCCGCTGCTGCTGGTCCCGATCGCCTTCGGCATGTTTTTGGCCAACCTGCCCCTGGCGGGCGTGATGAAACCGCCGGAGGCCGGGGGCACCCCCGGAGGGTTGATCTGGTATCTCTACCAGGGGGACATGCTGGGCATCTGGCCCCCTCTTATTTTCATGGGCGTGGGGGCCATGACCGATTTCGCCCCCCTCATCGCCAATCCCCGATCCCTCCTGCTGGGGGCGGCGGCCCAGTTCGGGATCTTCGTCACCTTTCTGGGCGCCATTCTCCTGGGCTTCACCGCCAAGGAGGCCGGCTCGATCGGGATCATCGGCGGCGCCGACGGTCCCACCGCCATCTTTCTCACCTCCCGCCTCGCTCCCAAGCTTCTGGGCCCGATCGCCGTGGCGGCCTACTCCTACATGGCCCTGATCCCCATCATTCAACCGCCGATCATGCGCCTGCTCACCACCCGCTCCGAGCGGCGGATCAAGATGGAACAGCTTCGGCACGTATCCCGGACGGAGAGGATCATCTTCCCCGTCCTGGTGTCCCTGATCGTCATCCTCATGGTCCCTCCGGCAGCTCCGTTGATCGGAATGCTGATGCTGGGCAATCTTTTCCGGGAGTGCCTGGTCGTCGACCGGCTCAAGGAAACGGCCGCCAACGCCCTGATGAACATCGTCACCATCTTTCTGGGGGTTTCGGTCGGGGCCACCGCCAGCGCCGAACGGTTCCTCAACGTCCAGACTTTGAAGATCATACTTCTGGGGGTGCTGGCTTTCGCCATCGGCACCGCTTCCGGGGTTCTCCTGGCCAAGCTGCTCAACCTCTTCTCCAAGAACAAGATCAACCCCCTGATCGGGTCGGCCGGCGTCTCCGCGGTGCCCATGGCCGCCCGGGTTTCCCAGGTGGAGGGGCAGAAGGCCAACTCCTCCAACTTCCTCCTGATGCACGCCATGGGGCCCAACGTCGCCGGGGTCATCGGGTCGGCGATAGCCGCCGGGGTCATGCTGACGCTTTTCGGCTGACCGCCGCCGGAGCCCCGGGAACGGTCCCGGCGGGTACGGGCGCCCCCGGGTCCGGCGCGGCCGTGACAACTTTGAAAGGATTGCCGGACGATGAAACTTGAATATCTTTTCCGCATTCAGAAGATCGTCGACGAGGAGATCAGGACGGTCTGCCAGTCGGGCGGCGAGACGCTCGACCGCAGCCACCTGATCAAGACCCAGGTCCTGGCGCTGGAAGTCAAGACCGGGGAACTGGCCAACCTGACCAAATGCTACAAGTATCCGACTCCCCTGCGCCGGCCGGAGAAAAACAAGCTCCTGCTGCGGTACCTGGACTGCTTCAAATTCCTGCTCTCGATCGGCAACGACAACCAGTTCAACATCGTCGACTTCCAGGTCGAGGATCTGCTCCGGACGGTCCCGGCCGACACCTACGAGACCATCATCGATCTTTTCCTTTCCCTCTTCGACAACATCACCAACCTCAAACGCGACCTGGTCCACGACAACTTCATCTCCGGCCTGAACGTCTACATCACCATTTTTCAGGAGTTCGTCCTGCTCGGGACCCTGCTGGGTCTGACCTTCGAGGACGTCTTCAGTTACTACGACCGGATGTACCGGGCGATGACGTCCGGCCCCGCCGGCGCCGGGGAGGACTGACCCGCTTTTCATGGACGCCGCGGCCGTCATCAGCCCTTGGGGCGCTCCCGTCGTCTCCCGGGAGTCGGTAGGGTCCACCAACGCCGTCGCGCTCGAGTTGGGCCGCGCCGGCGCCGCCGCCGGGACCGTGGTGACGGCGGCGGTCCAGACATCCGGCCGCGGGCGCCGGGGGCGGGAATGGTTTTCCCCCCGGGGGGGGCTGTGGTTCTCGATCGTGCTCCGCCCCCGGTCCACCCCCGAACGCTTCGGCCTCCTGTCCGTCATGGCCGCCCTGGCGGTCCGTCGGGCCCTGGCCGAGGCCGCCGGCTTCGAATGCGGGATCAAATGGCCCAACGACCTGCTCCTCGAGGGGCGCAAGGTCGGGGGGATCCTGGTCGAATCGGCGCTGGACGGCGCCGGCGAACGGTTCGCGGTCGTGGGGATCGGGATCAACAGCGTGGTTGAAGAATTCCCCGCGTCCCTGGATAATACGGCCGGTTCTCTTCACCGCTTTTCCCGGGGAGCGGTATCGAACCGCGATCTCTTGAACGGAATCCTGGGAGAAGTCCACGCGGGGTGCGCTTCCCTGGAGAGCGCCGCCGGCCGAGCGGGGATCCTCGGGGAATACCGCGGCTGCTCGCTGACCCTGGGCCGCGCGGTGACGGTGCAGGCGCCCGGAGGGGCCTTTCCGGCCCGGGCCCTGGACCTGACCCCCGGGGGGGAGCTTCTGGTGGAGACGGAACAAGGCGAAAAAATCGTGATCAGATCGGGCGAGGTCTCGTTGGGACAATGCTGCTGAGCCGACATCCCAGCCGATTTCAGATGGGGATGTTCCGGGTGGACAGGTTCTTCCGGACCCTCTACCAGAGGCTTCTGCTGGGGAAGAAGGTCTATGCCCTGGTCGGCCCCGCGGGAACCGGGAAGAGTTTCCGGGCGCAGCTGATCGCCCAGAAGGTGGGAGCGACCGTGATCGTCGACGACGGTCTCATCATCCGGGGGGAGAGCATCCTGGGGGGGACCTCGGCCAAGGACCAGTCTTCCGGCTACCGGGCGGTCCGGACCGCGATCTTCGCGGACCCGGGGCACGCTCTCGCCTCCAAGCGGATCCTGAGCCGGCTCGATTTCAAGAAGATCCTGCTCCTGGGCACCTCGGACCGGATGATTCTCACCATCGCCGACCGCCTGGGTCTCCCGCACCCGGTCCGGACCATCTACATCGACGAGATCGCCACCGAGGTCGAGATCGAGGCGGCCCGGCTGTCGCGGCGGCGGACGGGGAAGCACATCATCCCCGTGCCCGTGGTCGAGGTGCTGAAGAAACCCCGCAACATCTTCATGGTCCCGATCCACGTCCTTCTCAACCGCGGCCTGCCCCTGCGCCGCCGCACCCGTTTCGAAAAGACGGTGGTCAAGCCCGAATACAGCAACCGGGGAAAAGTGCTCATATCGCATAAGGCCCTGACCCAGATGGTCTGCCACTGCGTGGAGGAATACGATTCCGATCTGAAAGTGCTCAAGGTCGTCATCGGGGACGAATGGAACAGCTACGATCTGGAAGTCGTTCTGGAAGTCCCCTACGAAAGCCGGATGGGCGGCCATCTCCACGGGCTGCAGCGGTATCTGCTCGACAGTCTCGAACATTTCGCCGGGATCGACGTGACCAGGATCAACGTCACCGTGGGACAGGTCCGCGAACCCAGCCCGGAGGAGGAAGCCGGAGAGGGGGGAGGGGAGGAATGAGCGGGACCCGCACGGAGCATATCCGGAACTTCTGCATCATCGCCCATATCGACCACGGGAAGACCACTCTTTCCGACCGTTTCCTGGAGCTGACCCATTCCGTCGATGCCCGGGACCTCAAGGCGCAGCTCCTGGACAACATGGACCTCGAACGGGAGCGGGGGATAACCATCAAGGCCCATCCGGTCCAGATGGATTTTCTTTCCCGCTCCGGGACCTCCTACCGCCTCAACCTCATCGACACCCCGGGGCACGTCGATTTTTCCTACGAGGTCTCCCGGAGCCTCAAGGCCTGCGAAGGCGCGGTCCTCCTCGTCGATGCCGCCCAGGGCGTCCAGGCGCAGACGGTGGCCAATTTTTACCTCGCCCTCGAGAACAACCTGGAGATCATCGCCGCCATCAATAAAGTCGACCTCCCCAACGCCGACCCGGAAAAGTGCGAGCGCCAACTCCACGACCTGACCGGGATCGATCCGGCGGAGATGATCCGGGTCAGCGCCAAATCGGGGGCCGGGGTCGCCGAGCTGCTGGAACGGGTGGTGGAACGGGTGCCTCCCCCCTCCGGCGACGCCGAGGCCCCGCTGCAGGCTTTGGTCTTCGATTCCCTCTACGACGTCTATCGGGGGGTGATCGTCTACATCCGCATCGTCAACGGCGCCCTCCGGGTCAAGGACCGGATCTCCTTCTTCAGCACCGGCAGCCAGTACGAGATCGGCGAATTGGGGGTGTTCCGCCCGGCCATGACCCCGGTCGACCGGCTGGCGGCGGGGGAGGTCGGTTATTTCGTCGCCACCATCCGCGAACCGGCCGAGGTCAAGACCGGAGATACGGTCACGCTGCCGAGCCGCCCCTGCTCCCGGCCGCTCCCCGGTTTCAAGGAGCACCGCCCGGTGGTCTTCAGCGGCCTGTATCCGGTCAATTCCGCCGATTACGAGAACCTCAAGGCGGCCCTGCTCAAGCTGCATCTCAACGACTCCTCCTTCGTGTTTCAGCCCGAAACCTCGGTCGCCCTGGGGTTCGGCTTCCGCTGCGGTTTCCTGGGGCTGCTGCACCTCGATATCATCTCCGAGCGCTTGAACCGGGAGTACGACCTCGACCTGATCATGACCTCTCCCAGCGTGGTCTACGAGATTACCAGGACCGATTGGGAGGAGATCCTTCTCGACAACCCGGTCAACTACCCCCCCCGCAGCGAGATCATCGAGGTGCGCGAACCCTTCATCCGCGCCTACGTCATCACTCCCAACGAGCACATCGGGCAGATCATGCAGATCGCCCGGGAACGGCGGGGGGAATGCAAGGCCACCGAATCGCTGGGGTTGAAGTCGGTGATTCTGACGTTCGAACTTCCCCTCAACGAGGTGGTGATCGATTTTTACGATCTGATCAAATCGGTGACCCACGGGTACGGCTCGCTCGATTACGATTACATGGGGTACCGCCCCAGCGATCTGGTCAAGATGGAGATTCTGCTCAACGGCGAGCCCGTCGACGCCTTCTCTTCCCTGGTGCACACGGAAAAGGCCTACTACAAAGGGCGCCGGGTGGTGGAGAAGCTCAAGGAAGTCATTCCGCGCCAGCAGTTCCGGGTGGCGATTCAAGCGGCGGTGGACGGCAAGGTCATCGCCCGGGAAACGGTCCGTCCCTTCCGCAAGGACGTCACCGCCGGCCTCTACGGAGGCGACCGGACCAGGAAAGACAAGCTGCTCAACAAGCAGAAAGCGGGGAAGAAAAGAATGCGGCAGGTGGGCAAGGTCCAGGTCCCGCAGAAAGCGTTCATCGAAGTGATGAAGCTCGATACCTGAGGCCGCGGCGGCGGCCGCCGGAGGCCCGGAAATTCGCGGGGAAGACCCTCGACCCGGGCCGGGTCCTCCCGTATACTCCTCCCCGGGCGACGGAGAGAGCGGATGTTTCAGCGCAGCGTCAAGTTGATCGACATTTTCGGGTTCGAAGTCAGAATCGACCTCAGTTGGCTGATCCTGGCCGTGCTGGTCGTCTGGACGCTGGCCCGGGGCGTTTTTCCCCAGTACTACCCGGGGCTGACGGGGTCGGCCTACTGGTGGATGGGAGTGGTGGGGGCCCTCGGGCTGTTCTTTTCCATCGTCTTTCACGAAATTTCCCACTCGCTGGTCGCTCGCCGCTACGGCTTGCCGATGAAGGGGATCACCCTCTTCATCTTCGGGGGCGTGGCCGAGATGGGGGAGGAGCCGTCGACGCCCCGGACCGAGCTTCTGATGGCGATCGCCGGGCCGGTGTCCAGCCTGATCCTGGGGGCCTGCTTCTACGCCCTGCGCCTCGCGGCCGCGGCCGGGCAGTGGGCTACTCCTCTTTTGGGAGTGCTGGGCTACCTCGCCTTCATCAACCTGCTTCTGGCCGGGTTCAACCTGCTCCCCGCGTTTCCCCTGGACGGCGGCCGCGTTCTCCGCTCCATCCTCTGGCGCTGGCGGGGGAACCTCCGCTGGGCCACCGCGGTGGCCGCCCGGATCGGTTCCGGCTTCGGCACCGCCCTGATATTCCTGGGGTTGCTCACGGTGTTGAGGGGCGATTTCATCGGCGGGATCTGGTGGGTTCTGATCGGGATGTTCCTGCAGAACGCCTCCCGGATGTCCTACCGCCAGGTGCTCATGCGCCGGGCGCTGGAGGGGGAGACGGTGGCGCGGTTCATGAATCCGGACCCGGTTACGGTGTCTCCCGACATCTCCATCGAGGAGCTGGTGAACCGGTACGTCTACCACCACCATTTCAAGATGTACCCCGTCACCGACGGGGACAGCCTGCTCGGGTGCGTCACCCTGGGGAAGATCAAGGAGATCCCCCGGGAGGAGTGGGCGCGGAAAACCGTGAGGGACCTGATGACCTCCTGCTCCAGGGAGAACACCATCTCCCCGGGAACCGACGCCATGCGGGTGCTCACCCTGATGAATCAGGCCAAGAGCGGCAGGATGATGGTGGTCGACGGCGATAAGCTGGTGGGGGTGATCACCCTCAAGGACCTGCTCGACTTTTTTTCGATCAAGCTCGACCTGGAGGGCACCCGGGACGCTCCCGGGCCCGATCGCCTCTGAGACCCGCGCCCGGGATCAGGGCAGGTGCTTGCGGGTGAAGCGCTTCATCGCCTTCCACAGCGACTTCTGATCGCCGCACTCCAGCAGCGCGTCCCGAGCCGTTTTTTCCCGGAAGGTCTCGACCAGCCCCGCCAGGAGCTTGAGGTAAAAAGCGCTGGCCGCCACCGGGATCACCGCGAAGAAGAAGATCCGGGTCAGGCGCCCGCGGGGGGCGCCGAACTTGATGCCTGAATTCTTCAGGCCCACCGCCAGGGTGAGGCTGCTCCCGTCCACCCCGCGGACATGGGGAAAAGCCAGGCCGTGTTCCACGGCGGTGCTCATGATGACTTCGCGCTCCAGGGCTTTTTCGGTCAGCAGCTCGGGGTGGGGGAAGAAAAGTTCGTCCGCTATCTGCTGGGCCATTTCGTGGATCACCTCGCGGCCGGAGGAACTGGTCAGAGCCGGCATCATCAGGCGCTCGGACGAAAACTTGTCGATTCCCAGGCGCGGCAGCTGGCTGTGCGCCTGGGCCTGGGAAAAATCCAGTTTTTCCCCGGAATAGGGGTAGAGGAACCTCGAGCAGCTGGGGCATTGGTAGATGTCGTCGTAGTGCATGATCTCCGAGGGCAGGTAGATGGGGAGGTCGATGCCGCAGCCGTAGCAGGTTCCGTCGATGACCGGCGCGATCGCCGGCGGGTCGCGCCGCTGCAGCTTTTTGAAGAATTCCGCCTTGTCCGGCGGCAGCTGATCCATCAGGAGGCGGATGTCTTCTTCCAGGGCCGAGAGCTTGTCCCCGTCACCGGATACGCGATGCTCGTCCAGTGCAAAATAGAGCTCCTGGAGCTGAATCAATTGATTGAGTAGCTTGCGCATCCTGGACTAGAATCTACACGTCGCCCGGGAAGCGATCAAGCAAAGAAACCCACGCGTGGAAAAAACGCCTTCTCAACGCAGGAAATCGCGAGTTCGTCTCGTTCTCCTCTGGACTCTGGCGGCGGCGGCGGCGCTGGCGGCGGCGGCGGCCTTCTGGGGGTACCGGTATCTCAATGCCGAGGATTTCCAACGCCGCCTCGCGCGTCGGTTCCGTTCCGAGACGGGACTGGATCTGACCGTCCGGGACTGGAACGTGCTTCCTCCCCTCAAGGTGGAGGCCTCCTCCCTCGCCGCCGTCAACCCCGTCTCCGGCCGCACCGTTCTCGAAACCGGGCGCATCGAAGTCGACTGCGGGCTCGTTTCGCTTCTGCGCCGGCGGCTGGCGTTCAACCGCCTGGTGCTGGAAAACCCGCGCCTCGACCTCTCCGCCCTGCGCCGCGGCGGGGGGCGCCGCCGGAGCGCTTCCGCGCCGCGCCCGGCCCCGGCGGGAGAGACCGCGCCGCCGTCCCCGGGGCGCCCGGAGCTGTCGCTCTTCTTCGAGGAACTCGACCTGACCGGGGGAAGCCTGACGCTGCCGGGGAAGGGCGCCCGCCCCCTCTGGCGCTGGGACGACGTCAGGATCAGGATCAAGGGAGCCGGGTGGCGGCCCTTCCGGGCGGGCCGGGGAGCGGCCGCGCTCGCCTCCTTCGCCGCCGGCACCGAGACCTTGGCCCGGGGAGTGCAGGTGGCCTGGCGGTCTTCTCCGAGGGGGTTCGCGATCGAGGACGTCCGGGGAGAACTGGCCGATGGGGTTTTTTCGGGGGGACTGCGGGTGCTCCTGCCTCAAGGGGACCGGTCCGTGCTGTCCCGGGGGCGGATCCGCCTGAGGGGGGTTTCCCCGTCCCGCCTCCTTGCCGGCCTGACCGGCAGCACTCTTCTCGGCCCGGGCCGGGCCGACGTGGTGATCGCGGGCGGCGAGACCGCTCCCGTCCACGGGAAGCCGTGCCTGGTCATGGATTTCAGGTGTCCGGAACTGGAAGTCGCGGGTTGGGACCGGTTGCGGGAAGCGCGGGGTTCGGTCCAGGTCAGGGGGAGAAGGATCAGGATCGCCGAAGCCCGCGCGGAGTTCATGGGGGGGACGATCGAGTGCCGGGGACTGCTCCGTCCCCCGCGGGGGAAGCTCTGGCTGGACGGGGCCGGCATCGACGCCGGGCGCTTCCTCGGGTTCCTTCTCGCCGGAAACGATTCGTCCCTGCGGCTGGAGGGGAAGGCGGGGTTCGCGGTCTGCCTGCTCTGGCCCGGGTCCGGCCGCCCCCCGGCGGCGCGGGGGCGGTTCGAGATCGGGCGCGGGAGCCTGGCCGGCCTGCCCGGTCTCGATCGCCTGGCCCGTCTGCTGGGAAAGGGCGAAGTCGGGAGCATCCCCTTCCTTTCCCTGGGGGGGGCGTTCGAAGTGAGTGGTCGGCAGCTTCGGCTCGAGGGCGTCTCCCTGCGCTCGCGCCGCTTCGTCCTGACCGTCGACGGTGCTTTGGAACTGTCGTCCGCGGGGAGAATCGACCTGCGCATCGGCTTCCACGTCCAGCAGTCGTTGGCCCGGCGGCTGGGGCGGGACCTCCGCGACCTGCTGGTGGAGTCGTCGCTGGGCGGGGGCTACCGCGAGTTCGATTTCCGGGTCTGGGGGCGCCGGGGGCGGTTGCGCGACGACATCGTCGGGCGGCTCGCTTCCCGGGCGGCCGAACAGTGGATCCGGGAACAGGGGTCGGCTCTCGACGACGCGGCCGTCCGGGAAACGGTCCGCCAGGGGGTCGGGATCCTCTTGCAGCATTTTCTGGAGAAGTAGGCCGTGGCCCTGCTCAAGCGGTTGAAAAAGCATCCGGCGGTCCGGGACCTCCGTCACCGGGCGCTGGCCGGGCTGCTCCGGGGGTGCTGCCGGGCGGCTTCCCGGCTGCCCCTGGGCTGGCTGCGGGGAATGGGCGTCTGCCTGGGAAGCGCGGGGTTCGCGCTGCTCGGCCGCGACCGGCGCCGGGCCCTGGACAACCTCCGGCTGGCCTTGGGCGAGTCGGTTCCCGCCGCGCGCCGCCGGGCCATAGCCCGGGAATCGTTCCGCAACCTGGCCGTCACCGCGCTGGAATTCTCCCGGGTCCGCGTTCTCGACACTCCCCGCTACCTGGACCTGATCGATTACACGCCTGAGCAGGAAGCGCTGATCCGGGACACGCACGCCCGCGGCCGCGGCGTGATCTTCGCCAGCGCGCATTTCGGAAACTGGGAAATGCTGGCCGAATTCGGGCCCCGGCTCGGAATCGAGATGTCGGTCCTCTTCAAACCCTCGACCAACCCCTACTTCACCCGTTTCATGACGGAGCTGCGGGGGAAAACCCGCATGATCGACATCAACGCCGATCTTTCCGTGGTGGTCAGGCGCCTCAGGGAAGGAGGTGCGGTCAGCCTCCTCTTCGACGAGAACGCCCGCGGGCGCGGGGTGGAACTGCCCTTTTTCGGGCGCCCCGCCTCCACCTACCGCGGCCCCGCCTATTTCTGTCTCCGGGCCGGGTCCCCCATCATCTGCGCCTACCTGGTCCGCGGCGCCGGTCTTCGCCACCGGTTGCTCCTGGAACGCACGATCGAGCCCCGGCGGCTGGGATCCCTGGAAGAGGATATCCGGAGAATCATGCTGGAAATGAACCGCAGCCTGGAAACCGTCGTCCGGCAGTACCCGGGCCAGTGGTACTGGATGTACCGCCGCTGGCCCCGCCGACCCGCCTCCCCGCCGGTCCCGGATCCTTCCGGCGGCTGACGCCGGCCCGGGGGCCGGGCTTCAGGGGGCCAGGGCGGAGGCGGCGGCCCCGATGAGGTTCGAGTGATCGAGGGAAAGGAGGGCGGGGCAGGGATCGAGCAGCGTCTCCAACCGCGACTGCAGCCTGCGGCGATAGAGGGGGTTGCGGTTGACGGTGCTTCCTTCGAGCACGCACGCCGCCGTTTCGGGCTTCTCGAGGGAGTCCACGGTCCCGGCGACGACCGCGGCCATCAGGTCCCCGGCCCGCTCCAGCAGCAGCCGCCCCGCCGTCCCCTCCGGCGTCGAAGGATCTTCCTCGGCCCGGCGCGAAATTTCGGCCATCTCCGCCACCGGGGCACCCTCTCCGAGGACCAGGGGAAAAAGCCGGGGAAGAAAGGCACCGGCCACCGCCTTTTCCAGGCGCTGGGTTCCGGGATCGGGGGAAGCCCGGTCGAGAAGTTCGTCCCATGAAGAGAGATGGGGGGGGTGGAAGTTCCCGGCCTCGAGGTTGACCGCGATCTTCTCCCCCCGGAAACTCCGCAGGAGGGGACGCCTCTTCAGGAGCCGGGTGGGGTAGATCGCGGCCAGGTTGGTTCCGGTGCCGATGACCAGCCCGATGAAGGTTCCGCCGGAGCCGGAAAAACCGACGTACCCGCCCATGAGTGCGGCGACGGTGTCGTTGAGGACGGTCACGGCGCCCGGGTCGAAACCGCGCCGGCGCAGGCCCTCCTCCAGCAGTTTCCCCACCGCTCGCCCCTCCACCCCGGGGACCCGCAGGTGCTTGGTCCAGCGGATCAGCACCGCGTCCCGCTCCGGGGTCACCGCGGTGGGGTAGGAAAAGCAGTAGCCGACCGGAATCCGGGCGGGGGGAGAGAGAGAGAGAACGACTCGGGCCTGCCAGTCGAAAAAATCTTCGGGAGAGGACCATGTTTCCGGGATCCGCGCTTCGACCGGCCCGGCCGCCACGGCCGCCGGGCCCGGGCCCCCCACCTCCACCACCGCCGCCCGCAGGTTGGTCCCTCCCAGGTCGAGGGCCAGGGCCGGCCTCCGGTCCCCGGGAACCGGGGGGGAGAGGTAGGTGGGTAGGGATTTGAGTTCCCGGTCGGGAGCGGCCAGCCCCTCCTCGATCCGCGCGCGCATCGCGCGGCGCACGTCGGCGACGTCGGAAGCGGACAGGATCAATTCGCGGAAACGGGCGGGGGTTTTCACGGCGGCCGGTTCGCTGGCGCTCAGTATTCGAAAAAGCTCTTCCCGATGAATTCGCGCAGGATCGATTTCGAAGGAACGGCTTCCTCCGGGATGGGAGCGAAAAAGGAAAGGAAGTTCAGCAGCCGGTCCGCTTCGACGTATTCCGCCTGGGCGGGGGTGACGTCGAGGAGGGCGAGTTCGGCGTATTGCTTGAGGACTCCGAGTTCGTAGACCAGGGCCGAGTTGAAGGTGACGTCGGCGTTGTCCTGGAAGGGGAAGATGTTGCGGTTTTCCCCCCGGCGGACCGAGGGCCAGCGGAAGATGCTCTCGGTGGCGTCGCACCCGCGGTATTTCCGGTCCCGGACGATCCGCCGCAGGAACCTGGTATCGGCGGTGAAGACCCGGTTGTGGTCGTCGAGCATGAGCTGGGGGAGGGCGGTTACGTAGATCTTGAACTTGAGTTCTTCCGGGACGGCGTGGGTGAGGCGCGGGTTGAGGCCGTGGATGCCTTCCACGATCAGCACCGAGTCCCGGGAAAGCTGGACGGGGACGTGGGCGTCGTCGCGGCGGGCGCCCCGCTTGAAATCGAAGATCGGGGTCGGCGTCAGCTCGCCCCGCATCAACTGCTGAAGATGCCGGTTGAACAGTTCCAGGTCCAGGGCGTCCAGATCCTCGAAGTCGGGTTCGCCGCTGTCGTCCCGCGGAACCTGGTCCGGGGACTTGTAGTAGTTGTCCATGCTCAGGACGATGGGTTCGAGTCCGTTGACCTGGAGCTGGATGATCAGGCGCTTGGCGAAGGTGGTCTTGCCCGACGACGACGGCCCCGCGATCAGCACCAGCTTGAGGCGTTCCCGGTGGAGGTTGATCTCGTCGGCGATGGCGGCGATCTTTTTTTCGTGCAGCGCTTCCGCGATCGCGATCAGGTGCCGGATGCCGCCGTTGACGCAGAGCCGGTTGACCTGGCCCACGTTCTCGACCTTGAGGATGCGGTTCCAGGAGCGGGTTTCGACGTATTGCTGGAAGAGCTTTTCGTCCTTGAGGGTGAGGCTGAGCTGCCAGTCGCGGGCCCAGCTGGGGAACTTGATCAGTTCCGACTGGCGGGGGAAGCGGAGGATGAAACCGTTTTCGTACGGGGCCAGGGCGAACACCTTGATCGCGCCGGTGGTCGGCGCCATGGGGGCGATGTAGATCTCCCGGTAGTCGCCGCAGCCGACCAGGCAGATTTCGCTCGAATGCAGGTATTGGAGAAGTTCCACCTTGTCCTGGAGGCCCAGGGACTCGTAGTAGGTTTTGGCCTCGTTGTAGGAGACGAAGCTCCGGCGGATAGGGCGGTTCTCGGCGATGATTTCCCGCATCTTCATCGAGATTTTGTTCAGGTCCGGCTTGGTGACCGGCCTCCCCAGGATGAGCTGGAAGTAATAGCCGTTGGCCATGGACTGGCCGATGACGAGCCGGCAGCCCTGGAAGAGTTCCCGCACGGCCTCGATCAGGATCAGGACGGCGGTCCGGCGGTAGATCCCCATCCCGTGAAAGTTGTCGTAATGCACGGGGGTCAGCTCGCAGTCCTGGGTCACCGGGTAATCGGGGTCGACCAGCCGGTTGAAGATAATGGCCCCCAGAGGGGGGTAGGTGGTGGTCTGGGAGATGGAAGCCAGGATGGCGGATACCGTTTCTCCCTTGCGGAACGTGTGGCTCCGGCCCTTGATGGTTACGGTGAGCAGGTTGTTTTCTTGGTTCACGACGGTTCCCGGCGCTGCCGGAGCGCTTAATAGTTGAAGAAGCTTCCCCCGATGAACTCCCTGAGAATGGAAGTGGAAGGGACCTCTTTCTCGGCCAGGGGGGCGAAGAAGGAGAGGAACTGCAGAAGCCGGTCGGCTTCGACGTACTGCCGGTGGGAGGGCGTCACTTCGAGCAGGGCCCGTTCGGCGTATATTTTCAGGACCGATTGCTCGTAGACCAGGGCCGAATTGAACATGACGTCGGCGTTTTCCTGGAAAGGGAAGATGTTGCGGTTTTCGCCCCTGCGGACGGCGGGCCAGAGGCGGATGGTGTCGGCGGCGCTCCAGCCCCGGTAGCGCCGGTCCCGGACGATCCGGCGCAGAAGCCGGGTGTCGGAGGTGAAGATGCGGTTGTGGTCGTCGACGCAGAGCTGGGTGAGGGCGCTGACGTAGATCCGATATTTCATCTGCGCGGGCACGACTTCCGAGACCAGCTCGTTGAGGCCGTGGATCCCCTCCACGATCAGAACGGTGTTCCGGCCCAGGGAGATGGTGACGGGCCCGGGCATCTTCTGCCCTTTCTTGAAATCGAAGACGGGAGGGGCGACCGGTTTGCCCTTCATCAGTTGATTGAGGTGGGAGTTGAAGAGAGCGAGGTCGAGGGCTTCCAGGGCCTCGAAGTCGTATTCCCCGTTGGCGTCCCGGGGGGTGTTTTTGCGGTCCTGGAAGTAGTTGTCCATGCTCAGGGCGATGGGAGAGAAGCCGTTGACCTTGAGGGCGATCATCAGGCGCTTGGCGAACGTGGTCTTCCCCGAGGACGAGGGGCCGGCGATCAGGATCAGTTTGACCTGGTCGCGGCGCCGGGCGATTTCGTCGGCGATGGCCGCGATCTTCTTTTCGTGCAGGGCCTCGGCGACGATGATCATTTCCTGAATGCCGCCCTGGACGATGAGGTCGTTGAGCATGGCCACGTTCTCGACCCCGAGAATGTTGTTCCAATGACGGGTCTCGCGGTAGACGTTGAAGAGCTTGGTCTCCTTCCTGGCGGGGGAGAGCTTCCAACCCTTCCCCTCCATCCAGCTGGGGAACCGCAGCACCATTCCCTCCTGGTAGGGCTCGAGGGAAAAGACCTCGATGGTGCCCGTGGTCGGGGCCAGGGGCCCGGAGTAGAGTTCGAGGAAATCCCCGCAGCTGACCACGCAGATTTCCGAAGTGCGCAGATAGTCCAGGAGTTTCTCCTTGTCCTGGAGCTTCTGGGCCCGGAAATACTCCTTGGCTTCCTCGTAGGGGATGTACTTCTTGGTGAACCTGCGGTCCTTGGCCACGATCTCCCGCATTTTCTTTTCGATGGAGCGGATGTTGTCGCCGGTGAGGGGCCCGTCGAGGTGGAGATCGAAATAGTAGCCGTCGGCGATCGACTGGCCGATCACCAGCCGGGCCTGGGGGTAGAGCTGGTGCACCGCCTCGATCAAGATCAAGGTGGCGCTGCGGCGGTAGATGGCCAGCCCTTCCCGGGAGTGGTAATCGACGCCGCGGATAGTACAATTTTGGTTCAGCTTGTAATCCGGATCGACCAGCCGGTTGTAGAGGATCGCCCCCATATAGGGCAGCGATTTTTTGCGCCGCGCTTTTTCCAGCACCGTTCCCACGGCGGTCCCCTTGGGGAACGCGAGTTTCCGGTTGTTGACGGTGACCGCGATCTGTCTCTTCATGCGCAACTCCCCCCGTTCCGGGGCCGGTGTGGTTTGTAAACAATTACTTCTACCCCGTAATCGCCGCGCGGTCAAGCTTATGTCGGAATCGCCGGGGGGCGGTCTCCGAATTTGCGGGCAAAGCCGGGCGCGGGTTGCTATACTCTGCCGAAAAAGCGCACCGCCGCCGACGGCAAGGAGCCCGGCAATGAACGATACCGGCACAATCAGGATCGCCCCCTCCCTCCTCTCCGCCGATTTTGCCCGTCTGGCCGAAGAACTGGAACGGGTGGAAGCCGCGGGTTGCGAGATCGTCCATCTGGATATCATGGACGGCCATTTCGTTCCCAATATCAGTTTCGGCCCCGGGGTCTGCGCGGCGGTCCGCCGGGCGACCGGGCTGTTTCTCGACGCCCACCTCATGATCGACGACCCCGGTTTCTACCTCCGGGCGTTCGTGGACGCGGGGGTGGACGAGATCACCATCCACCCGGAGATCGAAGGCGATTACCGGCAGGTTCTGGCCGCGATCGCGGCGGCGGGGGTGAAGGCCGGAGTCGCCCTGCGCCCGGCCACCCCGGTGGAGACCGTGAGGGAAACGCTGCCCCTGATCGATCACCTCCTGATCATGAGCGTGGAGCCCGGTTTCGGGGGGCAGGCCTTTCAGGCTTCCAGCCTGGAGAAACTGCGGACCGCCGCCGCCTTGATCGCGGAATCGGGCAGGGATGTGGATCTGGGGATCGACGGCGGCATCAACCCCGCCACCGCGCCGCTCGCGGTCGCGGCCGGCGCCCGGCGTTTGATCGCCGGCAGCGCCGTGTTCGGGGGGAACGTGGAAGAGAACGTCGCCGACCTGCGCGCGGCCGCGGAGGGAAACCGGCAGTAGCCCGACGGGCGCTGGAGAGACACGATGAATCGCGGGTTGGAAGAGTTGGCCGCCCTGGGGCAGAGCGTCTGGCTGGACAGCATCAGCCGGAGCATGATCGAATCCGGGGACCTGGAGCGCCTGATCGACGCCGGGGTGGCGGGAATGACCTCGAACCCGGCGATCTTCAAAGCCGCCATTTCCGACAGCGGCGACTACGATTCCGCTATCCGAACGCTGTCCGGACGGGGAAAAACCGTGGAGCAGATCTACGACGATCTGACCGTGGCCGACATCCAGGCCGCGGCCGACCGGTTTTTGGGGGTGTTTACCCGCACCCTGGGAAACGACGGGTTCGTCAGCCTGGAGATCAACCCCCTCCTGGCCGACGATGCCGCCGCCACGATCAGGGAAGGGAGGCGGCTCTGGGAAAAAGTCTCCCGTCCCAACCTCATGCTCAAGGTGCCCGCCACCGAGGCCGGGTTCGAGGCCGTGGAAGAGCTGGCCGCGGAAGGCAAAAACGTCAACGTCACCCTGATCTTTTCCCGGGAACAGTACCGCCGAGCCGCCGCCGCCTGGAAGCGCGGCGTCGCCCGGCTGAGCGCGCTCGGCGGCGACGCTTCCATCCCCCGGTCGGTGGCCAGCGTTTTCGTCAGCCGGGTGGACACCGAGGTGGATTCCCGGCTTTCCCGGCTGGGGCCGGAAGCCGGGGCGGGGGATCTCGGGGGACGGGCGGCGGTGGCCAACTGCCTCCTGCTCTGGGGGGACTTCACGGCTTCCGCCTCCGACGCTGCTCCGGCGCCGGTTCAGAGGGTTCTCTGGGCTTCCACCGGCACCAAGAATCCGGCCTACGGCGATCTTAAATACGTGGAGGAACTGGCGGGCGGCCCGTCGGTCAACACCATGCCCCCGGCCACCTTCGGAGCCCTGATCGACCACGGCCGTTTCGAAGACCGGCTGGGCCGCGGTCCCGGAGACTCGGCCGAAGTCGTCGAACGCCTGGCGCGGCTGGGCGTCGATATCGACGAAGTCTGCCGGGAACTGCTCTCCGCGGGGCTGGAGGCGTTCAACCTCAGTTTCCGGGCTTTGCTGGCCGGGATCGAAGCCAAGGCGGCCGGGACCTGACCCCGGTCGGGAAGAAAGGAGCGGTTCATGGGTATTCTGTTCGGAACCGACGGAATCAGAGGCCTGGCCAACGCCGGGCCGGTGGTTCCCGAGACCATCGTCCGACTCGGCCGGGCGATCGTCGGAGCCTGTCGCGCCGGTTCGCGTCCTTCTCGGATCCTGGTCGGACGGGACACGCGCCGCAGCGGGACCATGATCGAGAACGCCCTGGCCGCGGGCATCACTTCGGCGGGAGGAGACGTCGTCTCCGCCGGGATCGTCCCCACCCCCGCCGCCGCCTTTCTGGGGCGTGATCGCACCTGCGGCGCCGCCGCGGCCGTCTCCGCTTCCCATAACCCCTACCAGGACAACGGGATCAAGCTGTTTTCCGGCGAAGGCTTCAAGCTCTCCGACGCCGAGGAGCAGGCGATCGAGGCCGCGGTGCTCGACGGGAACGCCGCCGGGCCGCTCCCCACGGGGGCGGGCGTGGGCGTCCGCGAGGAAGACCCCGGAGCTTGCGACCGCTACTGCGCTTTCTGCCGGGGGACCTGGCCCCTGGAGACGGACCTCGAGGGAATAAAACTGGTTCTCGACTGCGGGAACGGCGCCACCTTCAGGTGCGCTCCCGAAGTTTTCCGGGAGCTGGGGGCCGACGTCGTCGTGATCAACGACCGCCCCGACGGCGTCAACATCAACGCCGACTGCGGGTCCCAGTTCACCGCGGGCCTGAAAAAGGCCGTCATCGCCCGCGGCGCGGACGCTGGCCTGGCTTTCGACGGCGACGGGGACCGCCTGATCGCCGTGGACGAGACCGGAACCGAGTTGACCGGGGACCATGCCCTGGTCGTCTGCGCCCGCCTCTACCGGGAGCTGGGGCTTCTGAAGGGCGACCTGGTCGTTTCCACGGTCATGAGCAACTTCGGCCTCGACGAAGCCCTGGGGAAACTGGGGGTCCGCCGGGAGGAGACCGCGGTCGGCGACCGTTACGTGCTGGAAGCCATGCGGGAACGCGGCGCCGTGATCGGGGCCGAAGCCTCGGGCCACATGATCTTTCTCGACCGCCACACCACCGGCGACGGGATCGTTTCCGGGCTTCAGCTCCTGGCCGCCGTCCGCCGTTTCGGAGAGCCGCTCTCCCGGTTGGCGTCGGAGATGCGCATGTTCCCCCAGACCCTCGTCAACGTGGAGGTCTCGCGCAAACCTCCGCTCGAGGAACTGCCCGAGCTGACGGCGGCGGCGGCGGCGGCGGAAGCCGAGCTCGCCGGCCGCGGCCGGGTGCTGATCCGCTATTCCGGCACCCAGAACCTGTGCCGGGTGATGGTCGAGGGCCCGGACCCGGAAAGCACCGAACGGACGGCCCGGAGCCTGGCCCGGTTGGCGGAACGACTGTTGGGCTGAACCGTCTCACCGGCGGCCGGAACCTCCGCCGCCGGGAGGGGAGGAGCGATGCCCCGGCTGGTCAAGGGCGGCAAATTCGTGTACGGCTGGTCGCGGGTGGGCGAGCGGGGAAGCATCGCCGTCCTTCCCGCCGCCGCCGCCGAATACCGCCTCCGGACCGGGGACCCGGTGGTGCTGATTCCCGGCAGCAGGACTTCGGGCGGTTTCGGCGTGGCCAGGCTTCAGGCCCTGCGGCGCTCTCGCCTGGCCGCGGTCCTGCGGGACGGACCAGGGGGGACCCGCTCCTGCTTCCGGACGGTTCTGGACGAAAAAGGGCTGAACGTCCCGGCCGCCGTTCTCGCCCGCTTCGGGGTCCGCCCGGGGGCCCGTCTCCTCCTGGTCCGGGGCAGCGGCCTGGCGTTGGGGTTTATCGTCCGGGGGCCGCTGGTCGAGGAAGCCGCCCGGCACCCCGACCTGGAGTCGCTCGGCTGAACCGGCCGTTCCCGGCCCCGGAGGGCGCAGCCCCCGGGGCCGGAACGGACCCTCAGTTCACCTTGAAGGCGGTGTCGCCGGTTTTGAAGAAAGCCACGATCTGAGCCGCGGCCGCCGTCCCGGCGTTGAAGTTGGCCTCCGCGGACTGGGCCCCCATCTTCTTGGGGGTGAAGAAACAGCGGTTCCCGTCGCAGGAGACGATCTCTTCCCGGTTGCCCGGGGCCACGTCCGAGATATAGCGGAACCCGGGCCGTTCGCGGTAGATCCGGAGCAGGTCGTTTTCGTCGACGATGTCGGCCCGGGCGGTGTTGACCAGGACCGCTCCGTCCTTCATCAGCGAGAGGAGGCCGTAGTCGACCGACCCCTTGGTCTCGGGAAGGGAAGGGACGTGGAGGGAAAGATAGTCGCAGCGGCGGTAGAGTTCTTCCAGGCTCCGCGCCTTCTCGGCGCCGGCCGCCCGGAAGGTCTCCTCCGGGAGGTAGGGGTCGAAAGCCACGATCTTCATCTCGAACCCCCGGCTCGCGATTTCCGCCACCCGGCGGGCGACGTTTCCGAACCCCTGCAGACCCAGCACCTTTCCCCGCAGCTCGGTCCCCGACTTGCCGCTGTAGTTTCCCCGGGCGATCATGATCATCATCCCCAGGGCCAGTTCGGCGACGGCGTTGGCGTTCTGCCCCGGCGTGTTTTCGACCACGATCCCCAGCTCCCGGGCGGTTTCGCAGTCGATGTTGTCGTATCCGGCCCCGGCCCGCACCACGATCTCCAGGTCCTTCCCGGCCTTCAGGACTTCGGCCGTGATCTGGTCGCTGCGGACGATCAGGCCGTTGACGCCCGCCAGGGCCGCCGTCAGCTGGGACGGATCATTGTAGGATTCCAGCGCCTCGGCCTCGCACCCGCCCTCGGCGAGGATGGCGAGGGCGGCGTCGCGGGCTTCGGGGGCAAAAGGTTTGGATGTGGCGATCAGCACTTTCTTCGCCATGGTTTTCGCCTCCTTGCTAGTTCGGGGGTCAGGAATTGTCCGCCTGGAACCGTTTCATGAACGCGATCAGGGCTTCGACTCCCTCGACGGGGAACGCGTTGTAGATCGAGGCCCGGCAACCGCCCACGGAGCGGTGCCCCTTCAAGCCCAGGAACCCGGCGTTCTTGGCTTCGGCCAGGAATTTCTTCTCCAGCTCCTCGCTGGGCAGCCGGAAGGTGACGTTCATGGTCGAACGGTCCTCGGTGGCGGCGGTGCCCCGGTAGTAGCCGCCGGCGTCCATGAAGTCGTAGAGCATGGCGGCCTTGCGGTCGTTGACTTCCTCCATGGCCGCGATGCCCCCCCGCTTTTTCAGCCACTTCAGGACCAACCCCACCATGTAGATGGTGAAGACCGGGGGCGTGTTGTAGTTGGAGTCGTTTTCGGCGTGGGTGGTGTATTTGAGCATCGTCGTCAGGTCGGCCGGGACTTTCTCCAGCAGGTCCTTGCGGATGATGACCACCGTCACCCCGGAGGGCCCGAGGTTCTTCTGGGCGCCGGCGTAGATCATGGCGAAGCGGGAGACGTCGATGACCCGGCTGCAGATCTCCGAGGACATGTCGGCGATCAGGGGAACGTCCCCGGTTTCGGGGAAGTCGTTCCAGCGGATGCCGCCGATGGTTTCGTTGCTGCACAGGTGCACGTACCTGGCTTCGGGGGTGAACTTCAGGTCCCGGGGAATGCGGGAGTAGTTCTCCGCCTTGGAGCTGCCGGCTACGTTCACGGTGCCGAAGAGCTTGGCTTCCTTGATCGCTTTTCCCGCCCAGGCCCCGGTGTCCACGTAGTCGGCGACTCCCCCGCACAGGAAGTTCATGGGGATCATCCCGAACTGAAGGCTGGCTCCGCCCTGGAGGAAGAGGATCGAGTAGTTTTCGGGGATCTCCAGCAGGGTTCTGAGGTCGTTGGCGGTGGTCTCGTTGATTTCGGCGTAGAGGGGGCTGCGGTGGCTGCTTTCCAGCAGGGAGAGGCCGGTGCCGCCGATGTCGAGAAGGTCGTGCCGGGCTTCCTCCAGAACTTCGAGGGGGAGGATGGCCGGTCCCGCGTACAGGTTATGGGGTCGCTTGCCCATGGTTCGCCTCCTGGCGTTTGAAAGGTTGTGTTGGATAAAGGCCCGGGCCTGACTCCCGCCAGGCCCGGGACCGGAAATTCACGTATCGCTCCGGGTTCAGTCGCGCAGAATCTTGCGGTGGGATTCGAGGATGTAGGGGGTGGTGAGGATGATGATCCCCTGGCCTTCGCGGAAATCTTCGAAGACCGCGGTCTGGCCGCTCTCGACGATGCCCTTGGTATTGAGCCGGAATAGGCGCCAGACCTTGGCCCGTTTCACGCCGTCGCGCTCCACGACCGGGAATTCCGGGTATTCGGCGGGGTCGGCCATGAAGGTGGTGGCGACTTCCGAGATCAGGTGGAAAGCGATCCGGTTGTTCTCGATCACCTCGGGCTTGATGGTGAGCCGGGATCCTTCCCAGATCTGGGGAGCGACCGGCTGCCCCGGCCTCCCCGCCGCCACCGGCTGGATTTCCGGCTGGGAGGAGATGACGCTCTGGTCCCCGTTGGCGGTGACCCATTTCCGGCTGAAGAGAACTTCGGCGCTTCCCAGGCTCCGCAGGTAGGCCATGAAGGGCTGAAAGCGGTAGATCCGCAGGGAGCCGAAGGCGGTGTCTTCGTTGACCTCGTCCGGGGTCTTGGTGTCCTCCCAGATCGGCCCGAAGTTGAACTGGTCGACTCGCGTCTCCTCCACGATTTCGAAGTCGGTGTTCTTCTCCCGGCCGGGAGCCACCCGCTTCTGCATGGGGTTGAAATCGAGGCGCCGCGCCGCCCGCTCGCTGAACGGGAACAGGCCGGTGGTGCTTTGCTGGTTGTTGAGGAAAAGCTGGACCAGGTCCCAGTTGATGCCGTCGCGGTTCTCCGGCGCGAGCTTGACCGAGATGATCTTCTGTTCGATGAGGATGGGGATATTGAGGCCTTCCTGGGCCGGGGCGCTCGGGGCCCCCGCCAGCAGGGCGCCAAGAACGGCCGCCGACAGCACTGATGACGTAAAGCGATGACGCATCTCCTCCTCCTTGCTTGATGGCGCGCAGCTTTGGATGTAACCTACAGAACGTTCTTCCCGGGACGACCCGGGACGATTAACGATAGTACGGCCGGGGTGGCCCGGGCAAGGGATTTTTCCTTGAGAAATATCGCATCCATGGCACGGTGGGCGGCGTCGGCGGCGCTCCTGGGGGCGCTGGCCGGTCCCGGCTGTTCCTCGATACCCGCGCGGCCCGACGAGCTCTTTCGCGCCTCCGCCCCCGACCTCCCGCGGCCGCTGCGGGACATATTCCTGGAATCCCTGCGCGTCGTGGTTCTGCTGGAGGATCTCCGGGAGGGGTTCGAGCGGGAGGACATCCGCGCCTACGGGGCCTGTTTCTCCCCCCGCTTCTCCTACTACGAACAGGGGTGGGCCTGGTGGCGGGAGAAGGTGGAACGGGAATATTTCCGGCCCTACGCCGAACTCCGGCTCGATTTCGAAACGGTCGACATCGCCCTGTTCAAGCAGGACGCCTACTTCTGGATCCGGCAGGAAGGCTACGACTGGCTGGGAGGGGAGGCGGGTCGGCGCCCCTTCCGCCGGGACTACCGGATGCTGATCGCGTCCCCCTGGGGCGACGCCGATGTTCTCTTCGGCCCTTCCCCGGCCAGAACGGGGAAAGCGTCCAGGGAGGAAAATTCGCCCCGGATACCCGTCGCGGTCACCTGCCGCGTCGATCCGGAACTGGACGTGACCATGGCCGAAGTGACGGTGCGGGGGACCGTCCGGGGGGCTTCCCCGGGCGGCGGTTTCGAGATGCGCCAGGAACAGATACTGCTCCTGGAGAAAGACGCGGGCCGCTGGAGCATAGTGTCGGTCCGCTGAATTCGAAAACGGTCGAACGGGAGGGACGCCGTGAAGAACGAAGGGACGCTCGAACTGATCCGGGGCGACATCGTCCGCCAGGAGACCGCGGCGATCGTCAACGCCGCCAACTCCTCGCTGCTGGGGGGAGGGGGGGTGGACGGCGCCATTCACCGCGCCGCCGGCCCGCGGCTCCTGGAAGCCTGCCGGGCGCTGCCCGAGGCGCGCCCCGGGGTGCGCTGCCCCCCCGGGGAGGCCCGGATAACCCCGGGGTTCGATCTGCCGGCCGCGTTCGTCATCCACACCGTCGGGCCCGTCTACCGGGACGGCACGTCGGGCGAGGACGAAATCCTGGCCTCCGCCTACCGCAGCAGCCTCGACCTGGCCCTGGAGCGGGGGCTCGCCTCGGTCTCCTTCCCCTCGATCGGCACCGGGGCGTACCGCTACCCGGTCCCCGCCGCCGCCCGGGTCGCGCTGGGCGCGGTGCTCGGCTTCCTCGGGGAAACGGAGGGGCTGGAGCTGGTTCGGTTCGTGCTCTTTTCGGAAAGGGACCTGGACGCCTACCGCCAAGCCTTCGAGGAACTGACCGGACTGGGGGAAGCATAGGGCAGAGAGCAGAGAGCATAGGGGGGAAGAGGGTTCAGGGTTCGGGGTTCAGGGGGGGAGAGGAGCGCCGAGCGCAAGGTGCCGGGCGTAAAACCCCTCCGCCTCGCCCCCATACAGGGGCCGGGGGAGGAACTCAAGAATCAGTATTCGGTAGCCCCCCGCCGCGCCCCCCGAAGGTCCGTTCACGGACATAGCCGTTTCAATCACGAATACTGCATAACCCTACCCGAGCGGAAGGCTCATATCCGATCCTTGGGGAAAAAGAAAAAGGATTGATGGTCTTGACTTTCGGTGCAGAAAGTCATAGATTAACTTTAGAGGTGAATCATGAGATTTCCTATCTTCGATGATTTGGGGATCGAATCCATCGACTTCGATCACATTTTGATTTCATTTTTGCCGGACAGAGATAAAGAGGGGAACAAATTCAGCAATAAAGCATGGGAAACCGGAGCGTTAAAACTGCAGGCTGAACTTTTCCGGGGAGCTACTTCCTATCCTCGGACGATTCCTTCGAGGGGATCTTACAGAACTTCAGAAGGAAAAATCATCTTGGAAGATACCAAGGCCGTTCTTTCATGCGTGAAGAAAGAAGAACTTACACCGGAAGCTTTAAAAAAATTCTCCGATTTCTTGAAAGAATTCGGCCAAAAGACCAACCAGGAAACGGTAGCGTTCGCTTTAGATGATCAAATGCATTACATCGACTTTGAGTAAAAGAGGGGGATAAATCATGAACAAGAGAGTCTATTCGCCAAAACAAATTAAGGAGATTACCGGTGCCTCCCGCCATGAGGATATCAAAATACCCTTTTATTACGCTCCGCCGTTTCTGGACATGCTGAAGGATGAACTTTTGCACAAATTACGGTCCAGTGGCGGTCGTCCGACCATCCCCGAATGGGACGTGATCCGTAAGATCCGGTTCTCGGAAGAGTCCTGGAAGAAGCTGGAAAAAGTGTCCGACGAGTGGAGCAAATCGGGGCAAACGGTAAGTCCGGGACAGGTAGCTTCAGTTTTTCTCCAGGCTTGTCTTTCCCGCTCTAAGTAATATTCAAAGCGGGATCTCAATTCGGATGCACCAAGGAGCGCAGAAATTTAAAAATCCAGTGAATCCATGTGTTAGCGTTCTCCTTCTCCTATCAGCAACGCTTTGTGAAAAGCAGGGTGTATCACGAAACGTTTGTCGCTATTCCCAATTCCACGGAGGAGAGCATTAATGCGCTCGCGACTGTAACCCAAGTCATAGGCAAAGATATCACCACTATCTCGCCGAATACCTAGGAAACAGAACCACAGTAAGGCTTGAATAACTTCCGGCCAGCGTTCCTCTGGGACGTCCGCTTCAAGCGCTAAGAGGGAGATGTCCTCGCGAGAGATGGCTAAATTCGTACCCAAGAACTCTGGTAGTACGTCCGCGTACTGAGGATAGATGTCCCGCAGTTCATATCGCAATTCATTGAACATGTCTTCGGAGTACTCACTTTCTGCGGTCACAATATCTTCCTCTGTCACTCGCTCGTGAGATCTACTTGCGCCAATTTGGACGGCCTTTCTCACGAAGTTAAGCAGGTCACGCGGTCGCTGCAATGTTCGGTTTAGAATATAGCGGAAAGAACTTTCCCCTCCAACATGTGCATCGAAAAGCCGGTGCCAGACATCATTGAAATTACCTCTTAGTGATGCGACGGAGGCTTGGATGCGACTGAGGATGAGTTGCTTCATCAACTCTTCATCCGACCAATCGAGGTCAACGTGAGATTCCTTGCCCCGGTCTGGTGTTTCATCTACCAGAAGATCATAGACATCCCGTCGCACGAATACCACGGAAGTGCAGTCAACGCTGTGCTTCTGGAGTTCACGCTGCAATTTGCGAGAAGCATCGAGGAGTCCTCGAAGAATAAGGATGTCCTCCTTCGCAACGCCATGGGTTGGGAAACCTTTGTCGATGTTATCGAAAAGAATCCACAGCTCTCCTACTGCCGCCTGACGGCGGATAACGAGATCCGAGAGTTCGGAAATATCGCTTCCGTAAATCATTTGGGTCAGCACCGTGCCTGTCAGGCTTTCAGCAGGCTGCTCGGGAACGGTGTCAGCCAAGCGTCCGATCAGCGCCATGAGGCGTTCCGAGAAATCTCCTTGGGTGTCGGCGGCATGAGCTTCATATTGACGTTTAAGTTCGTTGAAGGCATCAAGAGCTTCTGGATCTCGCCATGCAGATAGCGCCTCACGTTCGATAATCTTTTTGGCAACTTCAAGAAGGAGCAGGTAGTGCCAGAAAGCTGACAAGGTGTGTTGTTGCGCACCCTCTGTCAAAGGGGCAAGGACAACCTCCCGGAGCCGAACAAATTGATGACCTTCAGGTTTCAGGTCGAGAACCAGAGGATCCTTGCCAACAGAGACGGCCTTCCTAAGTCCGTAAAACAGTGCCGTCTTGCCTGCGCCTTTTCTCCCGATCACTAATCTTGCATGCCCCTGTCGGGCTTGCATGAACTGAGGCGTTCTCACAAAATATGTGGACGAAAGGGCCTTGATCTCGTTTTCGGCTGCTACATCTCCCAAGTCCAACTGATCCAGAATCTTTTCCGGGACTTCCCTTGTTTCGGGGGCCGCATTGTAGATCGACTCTGCGGTGGCACGGACAACTTTGGAGATGGCGTACGGAATAACTGAAACACTCTCATATGGCACAATGATGTCACGGTAATCAATCGGGTGAGTCAACATTCCTTCCTGAAGCATCAGTACGTACTTATCGGCGGCCATCGCAAGGCCACAGACAAAGGCGCAACGCGCATTGTGGGCATTAGCACCAGTACGATCTGGATCAAGCAAATGGGCGACGACAGCAGTTGAACTGTGCACTTGCTTGAATGCCTCGTGGAGTGATAGTCGTGGTGTCTCCCGGGAGTCAAACGAACGAAATGGGCAGCTCGACTTCTTGAGTTCCGAGAAGATGCGAATGCTGCCGTCATTCTCTATGGGTGCCCGCACATAGAAGATCGGTTGTGAGCGGTCGTGTCCGGGAATGTGGTGAACCGGCGGCGACGTATCACGACGACTTCGCACGACGGATGACAGATCAACATTGTTGGCGAAATTCTCATAGCCCAGAACGTCGAAAATGCCAACCTCGTCGAAGAGTTTCTTGTCCTTTTCGTATGAAGTATCCCGCACGGGCAGAACTGGTTTGCCCAGACCCAGAGCATAGCCGATCTCGAAAAGGACATTGAAATTCAAGGTTGTTATGTTGGCAACCACAAGCCTTGAATTGCGTATTGCCTTGCAGATTTCACAGAAGACAATTTGACCTGATATGTGGAGGTCTTCCCACGTCAACCAGTTAATCTCGGAGGAGTATTGCTGGAGGTTCCTGACTGCTTCTCTCACGGTCTGCGCTAGTAATGGTGGTGTCGAAGGATAGATGAAAAATGCGGCGCGCTCAATGGAACCATCAAAGGATTGATCGCAGGGTCCACCTACATAAGGGCAAAATGTTGGGGGGGTAAGGATGCTGTTACTTGTTCTATTCATTTTTCTCTTCCGCTAACGCCGAGGTTAAGAGGGCAGCACAGGAACAAAGCGGTTTTGCCAATTCTTCTTCAACCGCTTGTTAGCCGCTTTCGTTGTTTTTCTGCTCATCGTCTGGACTATGATCCCCTTCATCCTCTGCACTTGTGTCTGTCAGAGACTCATCGACTGACTCGTTACCAATTTGAGGCAACATAACAGCCCGTGCAAGGATTCCGGTAACGAATTGCTGTCTCTGTTCCTCCTGCTTGCGAATCTGCTCAATGAACTTTGCGACATCATTGCTTTGGTCGCTGTGAGAACCCAGAGTATGATCAAGTATCTCTTGCCAGTTTTGTTGCTTCTCAAGGGCACTTTGGATGATTATTGTGTGAAGGCTAGACAGGAGCTGTTCTTTTTGTTTCTGTTCTGTAAGAATTTGCTTCATAAAAGAATTAACAAACACATTTCTCTTCGCTTCCCGATCTTCTTGATTTTTCTCCTCGAGCGCTCGGACCTCAGCTATGGATTCTTTCTTCACATCGACCTCGATCCGTTCTGAAGCGAAGTGCAGGAACCGTTCGGAGGTATACATATAGAAGCGGGCCTTCGCCTTTGCCGCTATTTCTTCGTATAACTCCGGTCGGCAGCCGAGATTTCGGCCTTTTGAGACCCACCACCAATCTTCCTTTAAGTCGTTACTGAGAAAGATAACTCCAGATGCATCGGTTGCCATGGCTTGATCTATGATTTGAAACCACAGAACTAGATCACCATAGATCGCATCGCCTTCTTTCTTGTTTGGTCCTCGTGCATCTTCGTACCCAGGCGGCACTTCCTTATCGTAACGGTCTTTGCCTTCCGCGAAGATTTCCTCTAGTCGCTGTGCTTCATATGGATTTCCAACCTTGCCGTCAAAAAGTTCCAATAGGGCATCAAGAATAGGGTCGTTTTGAAAAAAGTCAGGATGGGCTTTTGCATAGGCATCTATCTTCTCTTCAAGTTCGGTCAGAGGGGCTTCGAATGCCGTTTGGAACTCTTCACGACTCAGAACAGGGTGTAGTCGGAAGCTCAGGATCTTCTCTGTCTCTTTCGCAGTCGTAGCTCGCAAAGATGACACGAGTTTCTTGGCCTTCCGATACATCTGAACCTGCTCAGAGATAACATCAGGACGATTCCGTGAATACTCAAGTGCAACCTGATGCGGCAACCATAAGCGATTGGATAGTCGTTCGAAGAGCGTCAGAAAATCATTTCGAGTGCTCTCAGAGTATCGATACATATCCAGCAGTACATTTGCATCGAGCACAATTAAGGCTTTCTCCCACAGTTGCTCGAAGAACTCTTCAGTGTGCGGGTAATAGCCTTCAAACATCTTCCGCATTATTCGTTTCCCTCTGGGCTAATGGGACCGTGGCTGACCGTCAGCCGCAGACACGTTTACGTACCGAAGAACTGTAGGCTACCCGCCACTGCCCTGTTGAAGTGACGCGCTGAACGCATCGCCTCAATTGATGATTCGACACAATTAGCAATTGCGGCACTGCCAACGAAAGTTTACCGGCGAGAGGGGAAAACGTCAGTATTTTTTTGCGTTTCCCCGGCGGCCGGTCTTTCTCGTGTGAGAGATTGCTTTGTCGTTCAGGCTCCGAAGGCATAGGGGGCGAGGCGATCCTTGGGGAAGGGGTGGGGCCGGGCCGTAGACCGTCGGTCGGAGTACAATGTCGCGGCGGCTTCAGCCGTAGCCTTATTCGCGTTCCGGCTATGCGTGGGTGCGCTCAAGACGGTCGGCGATCCAGACCTTGATCACGGCTTGCCGTGGGACGCCGAGTCGCCGAGCTTCTCGGTCAAGCGCCTCGATCATCCAGACGGGAAAATCCACGTTGACCCTCTTCTGTTCGCGCCCGGGGCGGGTGGCCTGGGAGAAGTCCAGGTGTTCGGAGACGTCCTCCCCGGCCTCGAACTTCTTGTCGAACTCCTTACTCTTCATATCGCCCGATCTCCTTGGTCCGAGAGCGTCGGACCGAAACGATCGACGCGATGAACTGTTTGCAGGCTCGTTTCATGCGGTTGTGCGTTTCCTGAAATCGTCGAGGAATTGCTGGGGGGAGAGCACCCGCACGCCCGCGCGACAGCGCTTGGGGAAGTGCTTGAGATTGCCGGTGACGAGACAGTCGGCAGCGGCCGACAGGGCTACCTCCAGAAAGGGGTTATCGTCTTCGTCGGGTAAAGACCTGCCGATCGGAGAGGCGGGATGGACCTCGGAGTAGTCGTGGATGTAATCCATGACGACAGCGGCTTTGTGCGGATCGATATCGAACTTGGGGCGGCGCAACACATCGTCGTATTCGAGTAGAATTCGCGCATCCACGCAGAGAACGATGTCGGCCGAAGTCAGCATGCGGACGATTGCTCCACACGTTCCGAAGGGTGTGAGCAGCCCCGAGACCAGCACGTTCGTGTCCACCACGATTCTCACGTCGTCCGCTTGCGTCGTTCCCGTCTGGCTTGGTCGATCTCGGCGTCGATGTCGCCCATCGATAGCCGATCCGTGCCCTTCCGCGCGGACCGTCGTTGGATGTCGGCAATGGCCTGCGTCGCCCGGACCCGCCGCCAGGCGGCCAGCGATTGCTCGACGTCGCCTTCGTCGACCGCGGTCAGCACGGCCACGGGCCGTCCGTTGCTGGTGACGACCATTTCTTTTTCGTCGGCCAGCTCGCGCCAGACGCGGGCCGAATTGCCCCGCAGGTCTCTCACGCTAAGGAATTTCATTATGCACCTCCATTGTCACCCGATAGTGTACACAGATGTGTTCAGAAAACAAGCGTTCCTTGATCTCGGTGGTTAATTCCCTTTCCCCCACAGTACCTACCTGTCTACATGTGAAATCGAGGGTTCGAGGTTCGGGACCAGGGGGAGAGGCCGACATGACTATGTGTGCTTCACCTGGGGGGAACGAGGCCGGACTGCTTGTGCCATCGGATGAAACTGCGGTACGACGCCATCACCAGCGGCCGGAGCGTAGCATAGGGCGTCGAGTGCATGGACCGGTTGTGCACCCCTACTCCAATATCCGGAAGAATGCCAACTGTGCGGCTCGTTTGTCAAAGGTGACGCCTTCTTCGCAACCGCTTTCGCGAGCGGAGTAGGCAATGAGGATATCGGCGAGATCAGCCTTCGATGTCCTCCCTTCCCTAAGAAGCCCTTGGACCGCATCATCCTTCTCGAAACCGAAAATAGGCATCCTCTTCATATCCTCGACGGCGTCCAAGATCTGAGACCGAGACTTACTGTAGGCGCCGCCAAGGACCCAAATCACCTCCAGGAGCACCAGTAGGGGTACGAACAGCACCTCTCGGTCTTGTTCGGCTCGCCTCAGACGCGCGTAGACTGCTTGCGCCTGGGTCTCATCATCGCGGACGAGAAATCGGACTATCACGTTGGTGTCAAGGGCGGTCACGTTCTCTGCTTCCTCGCCAAATCGGAGATGGCAGTATTCATGTCGTCGATCGTCAACGCGGGCTGGTCGGGGTTATGCAGTTTTCCGAAGACTTCATCGACGGATTTCGTGATGGGCCTGACCAGTGCCTCGTTCGAGCCGTGAACGATAAACTCGATGCGATCCCCCGTGTGCAGGTTCAGTGACGTACGCACCGCCTTCGGGATCGTGATTTGTCCTTTCGAGGTCAATGTCGCCGTAACCATGATCGCCTCCTTTCGCAAAGAAATTCTCCTTACAATATAGCAAGGCGTTTGCCATAGAGCAATCATTTCCCACTGCACAACGTATGATTCTACACAATCTGCCATCGCCGCAACCCGGTGGGGAGAATTTACCGGCGAGGGAGACCCGTCTATAATGTTTTCGGAGATCGTTCATTGAGAGCCGTGGAGGTATTCGGTGGGAATTACAATAAAACTTGGCGGGATGTAGCCGGCATAAACGTCGCGGGGACCGAAGATGAAAAAGCAGGATTTACCAGAAACTTACAGAGGCTACTCGACCAGAGAATTGCTCCGGCTCTGGAACGGCGGGAGCCCGCTCAATATTCCGGAAGGAACGCCGGTCGAAAAGATCAGCGCGATGGACTGTCTCCTGAGGGATTACAAGATCGCCCCGGTGTTTTGGGAGGGGAGCGAGAATTGGTCGGACGAAGAACTGGAGGCCAAGACACAGGAGCTCCGGGATCTGCTGGCCGGCTACGGGATCAAACCGGAACGCCTGTAAGAAGCTTCGTCGGGTTCGGACCCCGCGGCCGATTCTTTCCCTCCTTCAGCCTTATCCGCTTCCCTTAAATGTCACAAAAGATGTGTGACAACTTTTGTGACAAAAATGAAACAGCCCATCACGGCACTTCCCTCTCTCCTTCATGAACTTCATGTCCTTCATGGTCGAGAGAAGCAAAGAGCATGGAGCATAGTGCATAGTGGGTCTCTTTCTCTCATCTGTGAAACCTGCCTGCCGGCAGGCAGGCCTGTGGACCTCTTCGGGGGCCGCGGCGGGGGGCTCCTGAACCCCGAACCCCTAACCCTGAACCCCTAACCCCTAACCCCGAACCCTGAACCCTGAACCCCGAACCTAGTAGTGTCCCAACGTTTGATCTATCGAATATCGCAACTCATTCTTTAATATAACGTTAAGTCTAAAAAGCCCTATTTTCGACTTGAATTCGGTTATACGCTCACGCCCCCCTGAACGACAAGGAGGTTGAGCGTGTATGTCGGCACAACGATCTTTTCCCAGTTGATGCAGTATCTTCCCTGGCACCGGTTTTATCCCATTGTCCGAAGGTACGAAAGCAACCATAACATAAGGTTCATCAGTACCTATCTGCTTATCGCCATCATCCGGAAACGACACTCTGAATCGACCTTCCTCACTACACTATTCTACAGATTTTGAGCGTATCCTTTTTCAAGAAGTTTCTTCTTCTGCAAGCACTTACAGATTTCGAGTACACTTTTGGCAACCCCGGTTTTCCTAACCAATTGACATTGTTCAACTAATGCTGGGACACTACTGCCCTGAACCCTCCCTTTCCCTCTCCCCTTCATGAACTTCATGTCCTTCATGGTAAAACTAAGTTTATGCAGATTGAGGGAAAGGAACATTGCTTCCACTGTCCGCCCGGGGGCATCTTCAGCGGATATCAAGGGGCGTAAGTTTGTCCCAATGCGGTTTTGTTATTTTAATCTCCCACGTTGTAGGATCCAACTTCCGCCTGCCCTCGATCCATACTTTAGGAATCCACATAACTCTGTTTTGTGCATCTCTGACTTGAACCGCTCTTTCGGTTTGGCTGAGAAGTTCGACCTTCACTGTGCGGAGAGACCACCAATGAATAAGCCTGTGAATAATAGTTCTTTTTCTCCGTCGTGAACGGAAGCGGGAAGGCGAACGTTTCGGATGAAGTAGGTATGGACCCCACATCATGGTTTCATCCTCTGAAAAGGACCATAACGCCCACGCTGAGGATTCGCCGCGGACCGTGGCGATATCCTCCGGCGTGTTGTCGGCCGCCTCCTATCTGTAGGCGTCGCGGCGATCGTCGACTGAAAGCATGAAGATGATGCGTTCCGCCTCGTCGACCATGAAGAACACCCGGAACTTCCCGATACGATACCGCCAGGTGGCGGGAGCGTATCCCTTGAGTTTCTTGATATTGGGGCCGAGGAAAGGGTCCTTGCGGAGCTGGGGGTACACGTAGTTCGCCAGTTTCTTTTGAACGAACCGAGATGCCCCGGCGGGGAGTTTGCCGAGCTTCTTCTGGAACTCCTCGGTTTCGAATATGCGGAACTCAGACAAAGCGTCCCCGTCCAGCCTTGGCGTCCTTGATTCCGCGCTTGAGGCTTCGGTTTAGCTCGGGATTTGTCTCGATTTCCGCCATCTCGAACTCGTCAACGAACTGCTCTGTCTCGACATAGCGCGAAGCCGCCGTCTCGATGAAGTTCGAGAGCGGTCGGTTCTCTCGCTCGGCCAGCGTGCGGAACCGCTCGTATGTCGGCTCGGACAGTCTCAGGGTAACGGTCTTTGACATCATACACCTCGCAGTCATTGTCCACTCTCAGAATACATACGAATACAATAGTTGTCAATCGGGTATTCGGCCGATCGTTTCCCTATCTGCGTAATCCTAGTTTGACCATGAAGGGGAGGGGGAAAGGGAGGGTTCAGGGTTCGGGGTTCAGGGGGGAGTGAAGCAAGGAACGTCTCTCTGGCATTGCGAGGAGTCCCGCGTCTCGCGGGACGACGAAGCAATCTCCTGGTCGGTTCAAATATTTGGAGACCAGAATTGCACTATGCTTCATGCCCTCTGCCCCATGCTTTTCACAGGTGCAAGAATCTCCAAGGGCCGAGGTTGGGGGCTACTGAATTCTGAATTCTGACTCCTAAATTCCTTCCCCATCAGAGTTAATCAGAGTAATCAGGTGCAAGAATCTCCAGGGGCCCCTCTTACTCCATGCTCTATGCGCCATGCTCTTTGCTTCCTTCCCCTGAACCCCGAACCCTGAACCCTAAACCCTGAACCCTAAAGGGGGCCGTGGTGGAGGGGTTTTTCTATGCTCTATGCTCCATGCTCTCTGCTTCTCTCCCCCGAACCCTCTCTGCCCTCTGCCCTATGCTTCCCCCCCCAGCGCCTCGGGGTTGAGGCAGTTGGGAGGCATGCGCCCCGCCAGCATGCAGCAGAGGTTCTCGGCGGCCATCGCCGCCATCCGGCCGCGGGTTTCCCGGGTGGCGCTGCCGATGTGGGGCAGCAGGACCGCGTTTTCGGCCCCGAGCAGGGCGGGGTGGACGGCGGGCTCTTCCTCGAAGACGTCCAGCCCCGCCGCCCCCAGCCGGCCCGAGTTCAGGGCCTCGGCCAGTGCCCCCTCGTCCACGACCGGGCCCCGGGAGGTGTTGACCAGGACCGCGTCCGGCTTCATCAGGGCCAGGCGCTCGCGGTCGATCAGGTGCTCCGTCTCGGGGGTGAGGGGGACGTGGAGGGTGACGAAATCCGCCTCCTTCAGGAGCGCCTCGAGGGGGAGCCGCTCCGCGCCCAGTTCCCGCTCCAGATCGGGCCGGGGGCTTCGGGAGGCGTAGACGATTCTCAGCCCGAACCCCGCCGCCCGCCGGGCCACGGCGGTCCCGATCCTTCCCGCCCCCACGATCCCCAGCGTCTTCCCCGCCAGCTCCGCCCCCAGGAAGAGGGTGGGGGACCAGCCCCGGAACTTCCCCTTCCGGAGGAAGCGCTCGGCCCGGTTCAGGTTCCGGGCCGCGGCCAGGAGCAGGGCCCAGGCCAGGTCGGCGGTGGCTTCGGTCAGGACCCCCGGAGTGTTGCTGACCGGGATCCCGCGCCGGGTGCATTCCGCCAGGTCGACGTTGTCGTGGCCCACGGCCATGCAGGCGATCCCCCGCAGGGAAGGGGCGGCGTCGAGCAGGTTGCGGTCGATCCGGTCGGTGAGCAGGCAGAGCAGGCCGTCCGCGTCCCGGCAGGCGGAGGCCAGCTCCCCGGGGGAGAGGACCCGGTCATCGGGATTGACCTCGAAGGGAACGCCCGCCCGCTCCAGCGTCCGCAGTCCCTCCTCCGGGATCTTCCTGCTTACGAAGACCTGCAAATTCCTCCCATGCGCGTTGCGTTCCCCGGTCCGCCCGCGGCGGCGCTTATCGGGTCACCGGGGTGTCGTTGTTCTGGCCGAAGTAGGCCCGGGTCAGCCCCTTGACCGCCCAGAGACCGGCGGTCGAGCGGAAGATGCCGATGTCGTCGGTGCCGTCGCCGTCGTAGTCGGCCGGGAGCGGCGAGTCGACCCCGGTCCCGAAATAGACCTTGGTCAGGCCCCGGATCGACCAGAGCCCGGAAGCGGGGCGGTAGATCCCCGGGGCGAAGGTCCCTTCTCCCCGGTAATCTCCGGGCCGGGCGGTGTCGGCCGACTGCCCGAAGTAAATCCGGGTGACCCCCTTGATGCTCCAGAGCCCGGACCCGGGACGGAAAACGCCGATATCGGCCGCGGGCTCGCTCCGGTACCAGCCGGGAACGGGTGTGTCCCCGCCGGTCCCCCAGTAGACCCTGGTCAACCCCTTGATCGACCACAGCCCCGAAGCGGCCCGGAAGACGGTGGGCTCGGCGGTTCCGTCCCCGGAATAATCCAGGGGCTTGGGGACGTCGCCGGCCTGCCCGAAGTAGACCCGGGTCAGGCCGCGGACCGCCCAGAGCCCGGAACTGCTCCGGAAGATGCCCACGTCGGTGGTCCCGTTGCCGCTGTAATCCCCCGGGACGGCCTGATCGAGGGAGTTCCCGAAATAGACCTTGGTCAATCCCCGGATCGACCAGAGCCCGGTGGCCGGGCGGAAGACGCCGATGTCGCTGGTTCCGTCGCCGTTGAAGTCGGTGTGGTAGCCGCGGTTCGGGTTGTTCCCCTGGAGGTGGTAGACACGGCCGTCGCCGCCGGCCCAGACGTGGTTGGTCGGGGAAGCGCTGAGGGAGCGGATGTTTTCTCCCACCGAGGTCTGCAGGCTCCAACCCGTTCCGTCGTAGTGGAAGATTTTGCCCGACTCGGTGCCCGCCCAGACCTGGTCGCCCCGGGCGGAGACGGCGCTGACGAACTCGCCGCCGAGGTCGGTGGCCCGGGCCCAGAAACTGCCGTTGTAGCGGAGGATCCCGCCGGCGCCCCCGGCCCAGACCTGGTCGTAGCCCGCGGCGGAAACCGAGCTCACGAAGAAGGTGCTGGTCTGGGGCGACCATAAGGAGCCGTTGTAATGAACGATGTCGTACCCGCCTCCCGCCCCTCCCGTCGCCCAGACGTTCTGGAGGTTGGCCCCGCTCATGGAGGAGACGTAGTCCAGCCCGTTGCTCTGGGTCGTCCAGTTGGTCCCGCCGTTGGGCGAGTAGTAGACCGCGTTGTCGGCCGCGCCTCCCACCCAGACGTGATCGAAACCGGCGGCGTAGACGCTGCTGAACTCCGAGGAGCCCAGCGCCGTCACCAGCGACCAGCTGGTGCCGTTGAAATGGAAGATGGTGCCGCGGATGGGAATCAGTCCCCGAGGGGCTCCGGCAACAGCGGCGGTTTCCCCCGCCATCCAGACGTCCCCGTCGGTGGAGGCGAACGCACCGAAAAGTTGTCCCCACACGGACGGGAAGATGGTGGTCTGAACCGACCAGCCGGAGCCGTCGAAGAAGAAGATCCGGCCCTGGTTCGCGCTGGTGTAGGGGGACGCCCAGGCTTTCTCCCCTCCTCCGGCCGCGAGGGCGTAGATGTAGCCGCCCCCCATCTCCGTGGAAAGAGTCCATTCCTGAGCCGAAGCCCCCCCGCTCAAGACCGCCAGTACCGCCGCCAGCGCCAGCGCTTTTTCGAGCATCGCCGTTTTCTCCTTTTTCGGGCGCTGTTCTCCGCCGCGCCCGCCTGTTGGAAAGTTCCCGTCGTTATTGTAAACGGGGCCGATCCGGCGGGCAACGGTTATCGCCGGGAGCGCTCTCCCGCGCCGTTCCGACCCGGCCTCAGCGGACGGCGAGCAGCCCCAGGCGGAATCCGAAGGTGTCGCCGGCCCGGGTGTCGAGGACGTCCTCGACGTCGTTTTCGATCCGGTAGTCCCGGGCGAAGGTGAAACCGCCGTCGAGGCTGAGGATGACGGGTCCGAACAGGGCGATCTCCAGGCCGGCTCCGGCGCGGTAGCCCTTGAAGGTGAAGTCGCAGTCGCCGTCTTCTTCCCTGACCGGGTTGGCGATCCGCCATTGGCCTCCGGCGGGCGTCATCCCCGCCACCAGGTTGAGGCCGGGACAGGGAGCGTACCTGACCGCGGGCTGGGGGAAGACGAGCCGCAGTTCCCAGTCCGGCCCGGGGTGGAGGATCAGCCCGGCCGCGGGGAAGAGGCGCTGGCTGCCGAAGATGCGGGAGTAGACCAGCCCCGCCGAGACCGATTGCCCCGGCGCCCAGGAGTAGGAGGCCATCAGCGCCCCACCGGCGCCGAAGGCGTCCCGGGTGACCCGCTTCAGGTCGCTGTAGAGGGAGGGGGTGACGGCCGCCGAGAGCCGCCAGGTTCCCCCGGGCTTCCAGGAAACGAAGAACGGCACCCCCATGATCCAGGTGTCGATGTTCTCGAACGAGATGCCGGTGAAGAAAAAATGATCCCACTGCAGGGCGGCTCCGGCCGTGGCGATCAAGGTTTCGTTGCGGAGGAGCGGGACGGCGGTCCGGGCCCGGAACTCGTTGACGGTCACGTGCGGCGTCCCCCCGCCGTCGTACTCGCCGCCCCGGAAAGCGGCGGGAGCCTCGTAGATCCAGTACGCCTCGGAAAACGGGCGCCGGAAACGGCTCCACTCTCCGGGAAGCTCCCGGCCGCCCTCTTCGGCGGGCGCCCCGGGCGCGCCCCCGAGGACGAGCGCCCCCAGCAGGAAGAAACGGACGCCCGGATTGTACGCCGCCGCGCTCATGGTCGTAACCGCCGGTCTCCTTGGTTTTTCGGGTCCTTCTCCTTTTCGAGAGTATGATACACTCCGGTCCGGCGGGAGGAAAAAAGCCGCCCCGCCGGCGTGAGCAAGGAGGGGACATGAACCAGGACAAGCGGAAGCGGGTCACCCCGGCCTCGGCGTGCATCGGTTTTTTCCAGAACCGTCTCTGGGATCTGGACCTGGGCCTTCTCACCCCGGGCAAGCGCTTTCTCGTCAACCTGGTCAAGATCGTCTACATCGTGGTCCGGGGTTTTCTCAAGGATTCGTGCCCCCTGCGGGCTTCGGCCATGACCTACGCCTCCCTCCTCTCCATCGTCCCCCTGATGGCGTTCGCCTTCGCTCTGGCCAAGGGGTTCAACGTCTCCATGGATCCGCTCAAGGGCTGGATCATCGAGAAGATCGCCCTGGGGAACTACGAGATCGGGAACCGGATCTTCGATTTCGTCAACAACATCAAAGCCACCACCCTGGGCGTGCCCGCCCTGGCCCTCCTGCTGGTGTCGATCATCTCCGTGATGGGGAACATCGAGCTCTCCTTCAACCACATCTGGGGGATAACGGTTTCCCGGAGCATCTGGCGCAAGTTCAGCGATTACCTGAGCGTTCTCGCGGTCACCCCGCTGCTGGTGATCGCGGGCGGCGGCCTCGCCGCCTACCTGCGCTCCTACGCCGAGGGCTCGCTGCTCATGCAGTACCAGACCTTCACCACCGCCTACGGGTTCCTGGTGAGGCTGCTTCCGGGGGCCATGGTCTGCCTGGGTTTCACCTTCCTCTACATCTTCATGCCCAACACCCGGGTCCGGTTTTTCCCCGCACTGGCCGGCGGCGTCGCCGGCGGGGTGGTCTGGCAGATCGCCCTCTGGGGGTACCTCTATTTCCAGGTCGGGTTTGCCCGCTACGCCCAGATTTACGGGGCCATGGCGCAGATCCCCATCACCCTGGTCTGGGTCTATACCAGCTGGCTGATCGTTCTCTTCGGTGCCGAAGTCGCCTTCGCGGTGCAGAACGTCCGCACCTACCAGCGGGAGGAGGATGCCCGGTCCCGCAGCTGGGCTTACCGGGAACTGGTGGCCCTCGGCATCCTCGATACGGTCGCCCGCCGGTTCCTGGCCGGGGAGGAGCCGTTGGGCGCGGCCCGGCTTTCCGGTCTCCTGGACATCCCGGTGCGGTCGGTCGAGCAGGCTCTCGACCTGATGCGCCGGGGCGGCCTCCTGGTCCGGACCGAGGGGAGGGCCGGGGCCTATATCCCGGCCCGGGACCTGGCGGGGCTGAGCGTGGCCGCGGTCCTGAATTCCCTGAGGGAAACCGGCGGTCCGGAAACGCTGCCTCCCTCCCTGGCCGGCCTGCCGGTGGTCTCGGCGATCCGCAGCCGTATCGAGGAAGCCCTGGAAAAGAGCGGCGGCCGGGTCACCATTCTCGAACTGGCCTCCCGGGATCCCCGCCCGCCGCGGGAGCCGGCCTGACCCCTCCGGTCAGGCCAGGAACCGCTGCAGAAACGGCTTGGCCAGCCGGATGGCCCGGGCCTCGGAGCAGGTCTCGTGGCAGCAGTAGCAGCGGATGCATTTCCCGTAATCGATCCGGGCCCTGCCCCCCGCCATCGTGATCGCCTGCACCGGGCAGGCCTCGGCGCACCGTCCGCAGCCCCGGCAGTCCGCGGTGATCCTGGGGTTGGTGGAGAAAAACCTCCGGGCCACGGGGTAGAGGAAGGTGAGAAACGGGGGGAAAGCCCGGATGGCGGTGTCCGGCACCTCCATCCCCACCTGGCGCGCCTCTTCCAGGGGGATGCCGGCCGTTTCCGGGGCGGGGGCCTCCGGCAGGAGCCCCCGCCCCCGGGCGTCGGCCAGGGTGGGGACGGTGAAGGGGTCGATGCCCATGATCTCGGCCAGGACGTAATCGAGGAGATGCACGTCGGTTCCGCCCACCAGGAGGCCGACCGCCCGCGGCCTGCCCCCGCTGGGGCCCTCGCCTTCCATGGCCGTGACCGCGTCGACGACGGTGAGGGCGGGGGGGAAGGTCTCGGCAATGTCGACCAGCATGGAGGCGAAGCGGCCCACCTCCTCCAGGCGGGCGTGGTAGACGGGCTTGAGCAGCCCCGGGACCAGGCCGAAGAGGTTCTTGACCGCCCCGGTCAAACGGGTCAGACCGTGGGTTTTGAACTTGGGAAGGTTGATGACGGCGTCGACTTCCAGGGCCCGGTCGAGGATCTCGATCTGTTTTACTCCCCGGCCTCCGGGGATCGGGACCAGCCGGTGGCCGGTGGAGAGAAGCAGTTCCGCCCCCAGGTCGCGGGCGACCTCCTCCAGGCCGCAGGCCCGGTACAGGCGCTCCAACGTCCGGGTCGAGTGGGGAAGGGCCGCCCCCGGGCTGTCCCCGATGACGACCCGGGCTCCGGTTTCCAGGACCTCCTCGGCCACGGCCCGGACCAGCGCCGGGTGGGTGGTGATCGCTTTTTCGGGGGCGGCCCGGGTGAGGAGGTTCGGCTTGAGGAAGATCGTCCGCCCGGACCCGGCGAAGGCCTCCATCCCCCCCAGCGGCAGCAGCAGCCGCCGCACCGCCGCCCGGACGGTTGCCGGTCCGTAATCAAAACAGGGTTCGATAACCACGGGGTTTTTCACGTATACTTTCTCGGGTCGGCCGCGCCGGATGCCGCCAACACTATCGAGGATGGAGCCGGGCGAGACAAGGGAGAAAAACGGCGCGGTGCGCCGCCGGTCTCGCCCGCCGGGAACCGCGAGGAGAAGAGATCATGGGGAGATGGGGAGGAGTCCTGCTCGAACTGAGAAAACACCTGAAGTTCACCTTCTCCGGCGCCCTCGTCGGGGTGGCGCTCATGATCCTCGTCCAGCATGTTTTCCCCGGGGCGTTGAACCGTGAACGCGCCGCCCATCTCTTCGAATTCGCGCATCCCCTCCACGTCTTCCTCAGCGCCATCGTCACCGCCACCCTGTACCATAACTACACCTGTTACCGGGGCTGCCGGATCTGGGGTGCGGCGGCGGTCATCCTGGTCGGTTACTTCGGCTCGATCGGGATCGCCACGCTCAGCGACTGCATCGTCCCCTACTGGGGCGAACTCCTCCTCGGCTTCAAGGACGCCCACGCCCACCTGGGGATCGTGGAGATGCCCCTGGTCATCAACCTGGCCGCTCTCGCCGGCATCGCCGTCGCCTATTTCTCCAGGTCGACCCACTTCCCCCATGCCGGCCACGTTCTTCTCTCCACCGCCGCCTCCCTCTTTCACATCATCCGCGCCCATCCCCAGGCCATGACCCCGATCCAGAACGTCGGGGTGGTTTTCTTCCTGCTGCTGGCGGTCTGGATCCCCTGCTGTCTTTCCGACATCGTGTTCCCCATGCTCTTCGTCCGCAACGGACCGGCTCGGGGAGGGAAGGGCCCGGGGGCGCCTCAGGAGAGGTAGGAGTCTACGGCTTCGGCGGCGGCCCGTCCCGACGCGATCGCCCGCACCACCAGGGAGGCGCCCGCCGCCGCGTCGCCGGCGGCGAAAACCCAGTCGGCGCTGGTGGCGCCGTCGGGTCCGAGCAGGATGTTCCCGCGTTCGTCGGTGGCGATGCCCAGATCCCCCAGGAGCCGCCCGTGTTCGGCGTGGACGAACCCCAGGGCCAGCAGGACCAGGTCGGCTTCGAGCGGGAAAGCCGAGTCCCCGATCCGTTCCGGTTTCCCGGACGACCAGTCGAGCCGGACCGCCTCCAGCCCCGCGACCTTCCCCCCCTTCCCGGTGAAGCGCATGGTCTCCACCGCCCACAGCCGTTCGCCGCCTTCTTCCTGCGAGGTCGACGTGCGCAGGATCCGGGGCCATTGGGGCCAGGGGTTCCCGGGCTCCCTTCCTTCCGCCGGCCGCGGCAGGAGCTCGAGCTGAACGACGGAGGCGGCGCCCTGCCGCAGCGCCGTCCCCACGCAGTCCGAACCGGTGTCGCCCCCCCCGATGACGACCACCTTTTTTCCCCGGGCGCTGCATTCCGGGGGAGGGGAGAGGCGCCCCCGGGCGAGCGCGGCGTTCATGGGGACCAGAAAATCCATGGCGAAGTGGATGCCGGCCAGGTCACGGCCCGCAATGTCGAGGTCCCGGGGAACCCCGGCCCCCGTCGCGATCAGGACCGCGTCGTGGGAACGGCGCAGGTACCGGGCGGAGACGTCGGTCCCGGCTTCGACCCCGACCTGGAAGGAAACCCCCTCGGCGACGATCTGCCGCAGGCGCCGGTCGATGATCTTCTTCTCCAGCTTGAAGTCGGGGATGCCGTAGCGCAGCAGCCCCCCCGGCTGCGGGGATTTCTCGAAGACGGAAACGCGGTGCCCGGCCCGGGCCAGCTGCTGGGCCGCGGCCAGGCCCGCGGGCCCCGAACCCAGCACCGCCACCCGTTTCCCCGACTCCCGCGCCGCCTTGATAGGGACGATCCATCCTTCCTTGAAACCGCGTTCGGCGATCAGGCATTCGATCCGCCGGATGTTGACCGCTCCGAAGCCCTCGGAAAGGGTGCAGGCCGCCTCGCAGGGGGCGGGGCAGACCCTCCCGGTTATCTCCGGGAAGTTGTTGCGCTCGTGCAGGAGATCGAGGGCCGTTCGCCAGCGGCCCCGGTAGACCATGTCGTTGAAATCGGGAACCAGGTTGCCCAGCGGGCAGCCGTAGGTGTGACAGAAGGGGATGCCGCAGTCCAGGCAGCGGGCCGCCTGGTCGCGGAAGTCGTCGGGCGCACCGAAAATTTCGACTTCGTGCCAGTCCCGGACCCGCTCGACGACGGGGCGCTTTTCCGGCTCGTCCCGCGTGAATTCCAGGAACCCGGTGGGCTTAGCCATCGTAGACCTCCTCCGTGGCCGCCACCGTTTCCCGGTCGATGTCCTCCTCCAGCTTCATCCGCTCCAGGGCCACGCGGTAATCGATCGGCATCACCTTGACGAAGAGCGGCAGCCGGGCTTCCCAGTTGTCCAGGATCCAGCCGGCCCTGGCGCTCCCCGTGGCCAGGTAGTGGTTCTCGATCAGGGACCGCAGTTCCCCGGCGTCTTCCGGAAGCCAGACGCTTTCCAGGTCGACCATATCCAGGTTGCAGCGGGTGTCGAAGAGCTCGTTCTCGTCGTAGACGTAGGCGATTCCGCCGGACATCCCGGCGGCGAAATTGTTCCCGGTCGGCCCCAGGACCACGACCCGCCCCCCCGTCATGTATTCGCATCCGTGGTCGCCGATGCCTTCGACCACCGCCGTCGCCCCGGAGTTGCGGACCCCGAAGCGTTCCCCCGCCAGTCCCAGGATGTATACTTCCCCCCCCGTGGCCCCGTAGAGCACGGTGTTGCCCACGATCACGTTTTCGTGGCCGACGAGGGCGGCTTCGGCGGGGGGGACGACGACGATTCTCCCCCCCGACATGCCTTTCCCCAGGTAGTCGTTGGCGTCGCCTTCCAGGCGCATGCTCACCCCGCCCACCAGAAAGGCGCCGAAGCTCTGACCGGCCGATCCCCGGAAACCGAGACTGACGGTCCCTTCCGTCAGCCCTTCGGGGAAGCGACGCAGGATCTTCCCGCTCAACCGCGCTCCCACCGCCCGGTGGATGTTGCGGATGGGGAAGCTGGCCTCCAGGCGCGAGCCCGCGTCCGGCCGCTGCGGCAGCTCGGGGAACTCGTCGTCCAGGACCGGCCCGACCGGCTCCTGCGGGACGCGCCGCCTCCGCCCGCCGCCGTTCTCCGGGGGCGGCTCCAGGAGCGCCGTCAGGTCCACCCCCCTGGTCTTATAGTGGTCGCCGGCCGGTTTGAACTCCAGGCATTCCACCCTGCCGATCATCTCCTCCAGGGAGCGGAACCCCTGCCTCGCCATGATTTCCCGGAGCTGGCGGGCGATGAAGAGAAGGAAGCGTTCGACGTGCTCCGGTTTCCCCGCGAACTTTTTCCGCAAACGCTCGTCCTGGGTGGCGATTCCCATGGGGCAGGTGTTGAGGTGGCATTTCCGGACCATGGCGCAGCCCATGGAGACCAGGAGGGTGGTTCCGAAACCGAACTCCTCAGCTCCCAGGCAGGCGGCGACGGCCACATCGCGCCCGGTTTTCAGCTGCCCGTCGGTCTGGACCCGGATCCGTTCGCGCAAGCGGTTGCGGATCAGCGCCTGCTGGGTCTCGGCCAGGCCCAGTTCCCAGGGCAGCCCCGCGTGCTTGATGCTGGTCAGGGGCGAAGCCCCGGTGCCGCCGTCGTAGCCGGAAACGATGACGGTGTCGGCCCCGGCCTTGGCCACCCCGGCCGCGATCGTCCCCACTCCGGTTTCCGAGACCAGCTTGACCGAGACCGCGGCCCGGGGGTTGGCGGCCTTGAGGTCGAAGATGAGCTGGGCCAGGTCCTCGATCGAATAGATGTCGTGGTGGGGGGGAGGCGAGATCAGGGTCACTCCCGGGGTGGTGTGCCGGACGCGGGCGATTTCGGGGCTGACCTTGTGGCCGGGCAGCTGGCCTCCTTCGCCCGGTTTCGCGCCCTGGGCCATTTTGATCTGGAGCTCGTCCGCGCCCGCGATGTAGGCGGCCGTCACCCCGAACCGGCCGGAGGCGATCTGCCGGATCCTCGATCGCCGGTTCCCCCCGTCGGGGAGGATCTCCTCCCGTGCCGGGTCCTCCCCCCCTTCGCCCGAGTTGGATCGGGCCCCTAGGCGGTTCATGGCCACGGCGATGGTTTCGTGGGCTTCGCGGGAGAGGGAGCCGAACGACATGGCCGCCCCCACGAACCGGCGCACGATCTCCGCCTCCGGTTCGACTTCGTCGAGGGGGACCGGTTCGGCGGGGCGGAAGGCGAAGAGGCTGCGCAGGGTGGCGTGTTCCCGGGCCTGGTCGTCGATCAGCTCCGTGTAGCGCCGAAACGCGCGGTAGTCGTCGTTGCGGACGGCCGTCTGCAGGGCCTCGACGGCTTCCGCGGTCCAGAGATGCTTTTCCCCGCCCACCCGGGAATGGTAGTCGCCCCCGGCCTCGAGCAGCGCCGAGGGTTCCCCGGCGAAACCGCGCCGGTGCCGGGCGGCGGTTTCGGCGGCGATCTCGTTCAGGCCCAGGCCCCCGATCCGGGAGACGGTGCCGGTGAAATACGTTTCGACGACATCCGGCGCCAGGCCCACCGCTTCGAAGATCTGGGCCCCGAAGTAGCTGCGGATGGTGGAGATCCCCATCCGGCTGAACGTCTTGAGGAGCCCTTTCTTCAGGGCGATGATGTAGTTGTCCAGGGCTATCTCCGGCCGGAGGCCTTCCCGCAGGAACCCTTCCTCGGCCAACTTGCCGATGGTGGAGAACGCCAGCCAGGGGCAGACGGCGTTGGCGCCGTATCCGATCAAGAGGGCCATGTGCATGACTTCCCGGGCCTCGCCGGTTTCGACCACGATGCCGGCCGAGGCCCGCAGCCCCTTGCGGATCAGGTAATGGTGGAGGGCGGAGACGGCCAGGAGGGAGGGGATCGGCGCCGCGGTCCGGTCCACCCGGCGGTCGGTGAGGACGATGACCGTGGCCCCGGCCGCGATCCGGTCGGCGGCGAGGTTGCAGATGTATTTCAGGGCCGTCTCCAGGCCGCCGCCGTGCCCTTCGGGGGGATAGGTGATATCGATCTCCGCGCTCTGCACTTCGGGCAGGTCGGAGCGCCGGAGGCGTTCCAGGTCCTCGGGGGTGAGGATGGGGTGGGGGAGCTTGAGCCGGCGGCAGTGTTCCGGGGTCTCTTCCAGGAGGTTGCGCTCCCGCCCCACCCAGCTCATCAGGGACATGACCAGTTCTTCGCGGAGAGGGTCGATGGGCGGGTTGGTCACCTGGGCGAAGAGCTGTTTGAAGTAGGAGAAGAGAAGCTGGGGGCGGTGGGAAAATACGGCCAGGGCGGCGTCGTTGCCCATCGACCCCACCGCTTCCTGGCCGCGGTCGGCCATGGGCCGGATCACCATCTTCAGCTCTTCCCGGGTGTAGCCGAACACCCGCTGCATGCGCAGGATCGCCTCCGGGTCCTCGGGGGGCAGCGCCGCCGGCGCCAGCATCCCCCTCAGCTCGATGCGGTTGTCCTTGACCCAGCGGCGGTAGGGCTTGCGCCGCGAGATCCGGGCCTTGATCTCGTTGTCGGGGACGATCCTCCCCTCGGCCAGGTCCACCAGGAACATCCGCCCCGGCTGAAGGCGCCCGCGTTTCAGGATGTCCTCTCCCGGGATCTCGAGGACGCCCGTTTCGGAGGCCAGCACGATCGAACCCGAGCGGGTGATCGTGTAACGGGCGGGACGGAGCCCGTTCCGATCCAGGGTGGCGCCCAGGTAGCGCCCGTCGCAGAAAACCATGGCGGCAGGGCCGTCCCACGGTTCCATGATGGCCGAATGGTATTCGTAGAAGGCGCGTTTGTCCGCGCTCATGTGGAAGCGCCGGCCCCAGGCCTCGGGGATCATCATCATCATGCAGTGGGGCAGGGACCTTCCCCCCCGCAGGAGGAGTTCGAGGACGTTGTCGAAGACGGCCGAATCGCTGCCGCCCTCGTCGATCGCCGGCAGCACTTTCTGGAGGTCATCCCCGAAGGCCCGGGAGCGCAGGGTCTTGTAGCGGGCCCGCATCCGGTTGATGTTGCCCCGCAGGGTGTTGATCTCTCCGTTGTGGGCCAGGATCCGGAAAGGCTGGGCCAGGCTCCAGGTGGGGAGGGTGTTGGTGGAATAGCGCTGGTGGACGACGGCGAAGCTGCTGCCCATGGCCGGGTCGGCCAGGTCGGGGTAGAAGTCCCTGATCTGGGGGGCCGTGAACATTCCTTTGTAGACCAGGGTCCGCCCCGACAGGCTGGCGAAATACAGGCCTTCGCCGGCCGCGGCCCGTTCCGCCTGACGGCGGATGACGTAGAGCTTGCGTTCGAAATCGGGTTGCGGGACCTCGCCCCGAGCCAGGAACACCTGGCGGATGTCGGGCATGGTGGAGCGGGCCAGGCCCCCCAGGCAGCCGGGATTGACGGGGACCTTCCTCCACCCCAGGACCGGGCAGCCTTCCCGGGCGGCCGCCCGTTCCAGCTCCCGGCGGCAGGACTCGGCGCGGGCCGGTTCCGGGGGGAGAAAGACCGCGCCGACCGCGTAGTCTCCGGGCTCGGGGAGCTCCGGGGCGTCCTCTCTCCGCCGTTCCCGGAAGAAGCGGTCCGGGACGGCGAGCATGACCCCGGCGCCGTCCCCGGTTCCCCGGTCTCCTCCCACGGCTCCCCGGTGCTCCAGGTTGGTCAATATGCGCAGGCCGTCCTCGACGATCTCGTGCGTGGAGACGCCGTCCAGCCGGGCCACGAACCCCACTCCGCAGCTGTCCCGTTCCCGAAACGGGTCGGCCGGCCCCGAAGGAGCCGTCGTGCGTGCCGAGTGTCGGTTCATAACGCGATGCCCATGAGCGGCGAAGGGGGGGAGCCGAACGGCTCCCCCCCCTCCGCCGCGCGGTTACGGTTCAGAGGATGGGGAGGTATTCCTTCAGTTCGTACTGAGAAACGTGGAGACGGAATTTATCCCACTCGATCTCCTTGTTTTTCAAGAACGAGGTGAAGGTATGTTCCCCCAGTATCTCCCGGACCAGCTCGCTCCCGCGGGTGTTGAGGAGCGCGATGAAGAGGTTGGCGGGGAGTTCGGTGATGCCCCTCGCGGCCTTCTCTTCGTCGTTCATACCGAAGATGTTCTCTTCGATCGGCGCCGGGAGCCGGTAGTTTTCGGCGATCCCCTTGAGGCCGGCCCCGAGCATGACCGAGAAGGCGAGGTAGGGGTTGGCCGAGGGGTCCGGCGCCCGGAATTCGAACCGGGTCGCGTTCTCCTTACCCACTTGGTAGAGGGGGACCCTGACCATGGTGGAACGGTTTCTACGGGCCCAGCTGATGTAGACCGGGGCCTCGTAGCCGGGCACCAGCCGCTTGTAGGAATTGACCCACTGGTTGGTGACGGCGATGATCTCCGGGGAATGCTTCATGATCCCGGCGATGAACTTTTTGGCGGTGTCGGAGAGCTTGTATTCGTCGGCGGGATCGAAAAAGAGGTTTTTCCCGTTGCGGAAGAGGGACTGGTGGACGTGCATCCCCGAACCGTTTTCGCCCTGCAGGGGTTTGGGCATGAAGGTGGCGTAGACCCCGTGCTGGCGGGCGATCTCCTTGGTCACGAACCTCAGGGTCATGACATTGTCGGCCATCTTCAGCGCGTCCCCGTAGCGCAGATCGATTTCGTGCTGGGACGGGGCGACCTCGTGGTGGGTGCACTCCACCTGCATACCCATCGCGTCCAGGGCCAGCGCGGTTTCCCGCCGCAGGTCGGTGCCGAGATCGGGGGGGATAAGATCGAAATACCCCCCGGCGTCGAGGATGGCGGGGCCGGTATCGTCCTTGAAGTAGAAGAACTCCATCTCCGGCCCCACGCTGTAGAGGTAGCCCTGCTCGGCCGCCTTGGCCATCATCTTCTTCAGGATCTGGCGGGGGTCGCCGGGGTGGGGGTTGCCGTAGGGGTCTTCGATGTCGCAGATGATCCTGGCCACGGGGCCCTCGGAAGGCGTCCAGGGAAGGATCTGGAAGGTGGCGGGATCGAGCTGGGCCATGACGTCGCTCTCCTCGATCCGGGCGAAGCCCTCGATCGAGGAACCGTCGAAACCCACGCCCTCCTCGAGGGCGGCTTCCAGTTCCCCGTCGGAGATCTCCATCGACTTCAGCCGTCCCAGAATATCCGTAAACCAAAGCTGGATATGCTGGATATGAAGATCCTCGACCTGCTTGAGAATGTCTTTTTTCAGATCGGTCATGGTTTCCTCCTCCGGAGGCGCCGGCGGGAACGCCGCCGGCGTAACTCCCGGTTCAACTTTCCAATATCTTCACCGCTTCGTCCATCTGGGCGTCCATGATGTAGGTGATGCCCGAGACTTTGGCCGCTTCCTCGGTCAGCGCCACCAGGTCGGCGCGCTTGATCGTGTCCAGGCGGAAACTCCTGGCCCCGGCCATGAGCTGGCTGAAACCGGTTCTGAGCTTGTCGGCGTAGGTGTACATGGCGATGGCCCCGAAGGGCATCTTCTCCACCTGCTCCCGTCCGAATTTTCCCACCAGGGTTTCGTAGGTGACGAAGATCTGTTCCGGGCTCTCCCCGTACTTGGAGACGGTGGTCGGAAGCTTATCCCAGGCGGTGGAGCGGTTTTTCCTGATCACGCCTTCGATATTGTCGCCGACGAACCCCGGGATCATCAAGGCCCTGCCCATGCAGACGGCCTTGAAGTAGGGGGCCCCCATGGCCAGCACCTTGAAGATATGGTCTTCGGTCGAAAAGCCGCCGGCCATGGCCAGATCGGGGATCCAGGCGCCCTGTCCGGCCAGTTTCTTGGCGAAGGTGTAGGCCATGCTCTGGAGGTAGAAGGTGGGGATGCCCCATTCCTCCATCATCCTCCAGGGGCTCATCCCCGTGCCTCCCCCGGACCCGTCGATGGTGAGAAGATCGACCCGGGCGTTGGAACACCATTTCAGGGCCATGGCCAGTTCCCGGGGCCCGTAGGCGCCGGTCTTAAGGGTGACCCGCTTGGCGCCCACGGTCCGGCGCAGGTACTCCACGGTCCGGTAGAAATCTTCTTCCTCGATGAAGCCGAGGCGGGAATGGCGCTCGAACTCCTTGATCGCCCCGGACTTGAAAGCGGCCTGGATGTCGGGGTCGCCGGGGTTGGGGGTGACGATGTAGCCGCGGCGTTGAAGTTCCAGGGCGCGGTCCAGATCCCGGATCTTGATCTCCCCGCCGATGCATTTAGCTCCCTGGCCCCACTTGAGTTCCACGGTCTCGACGCCGAGTTTTTCGACCACGTACTCGGCCACACCCAGGCGGGTGTCTTCGACGTTGTTCTGGACGATGATGTCCCCGAACTCCTCCTGGTATTCCTTGTACATCCGGATCCGACGTTCCATTTCCGGGGAACGGACCACTTTCCCGGACTTGTCGACCTCGAGCTCGGGATCGATCCCGCAGACGTTTTCCCCCACCACCAGGGAGATTCCGGAGATGGCGGCGCCGATGGAGAAACTCTCCCAGTGCTTGCGGGCGATGTCGGTCGAGCCCAGAGCTCCCGTGAAGATCGGCATCCGCATCCTGACGGGATGGTTGTGGCCGTAGACGGTGGAAGTGTCGACCTGGGGGAAGATGGCCTTATCGGGGTTGGCTTCCTCGATGGCCCGGGCTCCGAGGGCGTAGCCGAGGATGTTGAGATGGGAGTAATCGACCGGATATTCCTTGTCCCCGCCCGCGGTGATGTCTCCGAACGGACCGGGGTAGATCACTTCCCGCCCCCGCAGGGCGCTGCGGAAGACCTCGCAGTTGCCGGCGCAGCTGTCCAGGCAGCGGGTGCAGAGCCCCGAATAGGGGGCGACGTTCTGGGAACGGTTTCTGGTTTCGGTGGCGTCGTGGCCTCTGGGGTTTTGCAGGTTCATTCCATCCTCCCTTGCCGGTTTTCGCTTTCCGATCTGTTTTCCGTGGGGGCGGTTTTCGCCCTTCCGAATGGGCATATTATAGCAAGAGTTGTGCCAAGTTCGAATATCGTCCTAAGGGCTTGGTTTCCAATCCGCGGGAGGGGCTTGTCCTATGCCCGACTCCCGATGGAAAGCTACATATATGTTGGAAAGTTGTATAAATCATACCTGAATGTAGGAATCGGTTTTTCTGCCGCGGCCCGTTCCCCTCCGTTCCCGTATGGAAAAAGTTGCTGGAGCCTTGACAGGGTAGCGCGATAAAATGTAAATTTCAAATAATTGTTTTATACGGTCGACCGGCCGGGGAATGACGACGATGCATGCCACCACCAGGAAGAGAGTGCTCGAAGCCGCCTGCCGCCTGTTCGCGGAAAAGGGATACCGGGGAGCGACGATCGCGGCCATCTGCCGCTCGGCCGGGGCCAACATCGCCGCCGTCAACTACTATTTCGGGAATAAAGCCGGCCTTTACGAAGCCGCCTGGGAATATGCCGATTCCCGGGCCCGGGAAATCTACGGGGGGCCGGGCGAGGCCGAGGACCCCCGGGCGGTGGTTATGGGGCACATCCGGCGTCTGGTGCTGATGATCTTCGATCCGGGGCCGGGGGGATGGCTCCCCCGCCTCGTCCGCAGGGACCTGGCCACCGGGGGCGAATTGACCATGCGCATGTATGCGCGCTTCATCGCGCCCCGGTTTCGCCGCCTGGAAGAGGCGGTGGCGGCCCTGTTGGGGGCTTCCCGCGAGCACTTCGAAGTGCGCTGCGTCAGCGGATACATCCAGAGCATGTGCGTTTTCCTCAATATCGGGATCAAGGCCCGCCGTCATTTTTTCGGGGCCGAAACGCCCGGTTCCGACCAGGTCGAACGGATGATCCGCAACATGCAGGAATTCGCCACGGGCGGCCTGGGCCGGTTTGCCGCTCCTTTCGATCTTCCGGGCGAGGGGGGGGGCGGAGGGAGGGGACCGGAGTCATGAGCGGTTCGCGCGGGAGTCGGGCCATCCGGTGGTTATGGTTGGCGGCGGCGGCCTGGGCGCCGCTGTCCTGCTCGTTCCTCCCCGAACGAGAAGGCCCCGCGGAGCCCGAGGTTCCCGAAGCCTTCAGCGTTTCCGGCGGCGGCGCGGCCGCTCCCGAGGCCTGGTGGGAGGATTTCGACAGTCCTGAGCTTTCCCGCCTGGTGAGCGAGGCTTTCTCCGGCAGTTTCAGTCTCCGCCAGGTGGAGGCGCGCCTGCGCCAGGCGCGGGCCGCCGCCGGCATCGCCGGCTCCGAACTGTATCCGTCTCTGAGCGCCGAAGTCGAGGGCGGGGCCACCCGGGCCCGGACCGGAAGTTCGGGAGAAAGGGTGACGGCCACCACCGAGCAGTATTCAGCCGCTCTGGCCGCCAGTTACGAGATCGATCTCTGGGGAAGAGTCCGTTCCACCGCCCGCGCCGCCGACGCCGACGTCGCCGCCGCCTCCTGGGACCTGGACGCGGCCCGGGTTTCCCTGGCCGCCGCGCTCGCCGACCGCTGGCTGAACGTGGTGGAGCTGAAAGCCCGGCGGACGCTGGTGGAGGAGCAGCTGAAAAGCAACCGGACCTACCTGGACCTCCTGCGGCTGCGGCAGACCAAGGGGCTGGCCACGGCGTTGGCCGTCTTTCAACAGGAGCAGATCGTAGCCGGTACCGCGGCCCTGATCCCGTCGCTGCAGGCCCAGCTGGAGACCAACACCCATGACCTGGCGGTTCTGACCGGCCGGCCTCCCCGCTCCGACCTCGGCCTCGCCGTCGACTCGCTTCCTTCCCTCACCCCCCTGCCGGCGGTGGGCCTCCCCTCCGAACTCCTGGAACGGCGCCCCGATATCCGGGCCGCCCTGGCGCGCCTGGAGGCCGCGGATTGGGAAGTGGCGGCGGCGCGGGCCAACCGGCTGCCCGCGCTCTCCCTGACTGGCTCGGCCGGGTTCCGTTCGAACGAATTCGACGATCTCTTCAGCAATTGGTTCGCCGGGTTCGTCGCCGGCCTGGTCGCGCCCCTGGTGGACGGCGGGCGCCGCTCCGCCGAGGCCGCCAGGAGCGAAGCGGTTTCGGACGAACGCCTTTCCTCCTACCGGGAGACGGTGCTGACCGCCCTGGGGGAGGTCGAAAACGCCCTGGCCCGGGAATCCCGGCAGGACGAATATATCCGCTCCCTGGACCGGCAGCTGGCGGCGGCCCGGAACGCTTTTTCCGAGGCGATGTTGCGCTACCGCAAGGGGGATATCGAATACCTGGACGTATTAGCTTCCCTCAGTTCCGTCCAGGGGCTGGAGCGACAGGTTCTTTCCGCCCGCCGCGACCTCCTGCTGTACCGGGTCGGCCTGTACCGGTCCCTGGGCGGAGGCTGGGAACCGGTCCCCGAGAACGAAAATGGAGAAAAAGATGAGAAGTAATGCCGAAACCGCGTCGTCCCGCGGCGCCCGCCTGCGAACCTGGGCGGTCGCGCTCGTTCTCCTGGCCGGAGCCACGGTCGCTTCCTGGAGACTGATCGTCACCAAGCCCCGGCCGCAGGTTCGGCCCCCGACGGAGCGGGTATTCCTGGTCGATACCGTCGCCCTCGAACCGGGGGAGGAGACCGTGTTCGTCCGGTCGTCGGGAACGGTCATTCCCGCCCTGGCCGTGGATCTCCAGGCCCGGGTCACGGGCGAACTGGTGGAGATAAACCCCTCCTTTCAACCGGGGGGACGGCTGCGGAAGGGAGAGACGGCGGCGCGGATCGACCCCCGGGACTACGGCCTCGCGGTCGAGCGCGCCCGCGCCGACGTGGTCCGGGCCGAGGAAGAGTACCGGATGGAACAGGGGCGGCAGGATATCGCCCGGCACGAGTGGTCGCTGCTGGGCGAGGGGACCGAAACCACCGAGCTGGACCGGGAACTGGCCCTCCGCCAACCCCAGCTCCGCCAGGCCGAGGCTTCCCTGAGCGCCGCCCGGGCCTCTCTGCGCCAGGCCGAACTCGACCTGGAACGGACCGACGTGACCGCGCCCTTCAACTGCGTGGTCCTGGAGCGGGACGCCGATCCGGGTTCCCAGGTTTCGACGCAGACCGTGCTCGGCCGTTTGGCGGGCACCGACGAGTTCTGGGTTACGCTGCAGCTCGCGGTCGGCGACCTGGCCTGGGTCGAGGTCGGCGACCGGGTCGAGCTGACGCCCGCGGGCCTGGAAAGCACGGGGATGAAATGGGAGGGTTCCGTGATCCGGAAACAGGCGGACCTGGAGAAAGAAGGCCGGCTGGCCCGGGTCCTGGTTTCGGTCCCCGAGCCTTTGGAGGACCCCGGGCGGCGGCTGTTGCTGGGGATGTACGTCCGCGCCCGGATCCACGGGCGCACCCTGGAAGGGATTTACGCCGTGCCCCGTCCGGCCCTGCGCGGGTCCGACAGCGTCTGGCTGGTCGGTTCCGACGGCCGCCTGGATATACGGCCGGTGGAAGTGATCTGGGCGGGGCCCGAGCGGGCCCTGATCCGGGGAGAGATCGACCCCGGCGCCCTCATGGTGGTGAGCGACCTGGCCTCGCCGGTGGCGGGGATGCTGCTTAAAAACAATATACCCAGCCCGGGGGCGGCGCGGTGAGCCACCTCTCCGAACATGACGAGAAGGGGGGGGCGATCGCCTGGATGGTCCATAACCCCGTCGCCGCCAACCTGCTCATGCTCACGCTTCTCATCGGCGGGGCGATCAGCTTTTTTTCCATAAAACAGGAAGTCTTCCCCGATTTCGATCTGGACGTCGTCACCGTCACCGTCCCCTACCCGGGGGCCAGCCCCGAGGAGATCGAGCAGGGAGTCATTCTCTCCGTGGAGGAAGCGGTTCGGGGGCTGGAAGGGGTGAAGGAAGTCAGTTCCACCGCCCGCGAGGGATCGGGGACGGTGAGCGTGGAGCTGTTGGGCGGAGCGGACCGCCAGAAGGTCTACCAGGAGATCCAGCAGGAAGTCGACCGGATCACCACCTTCCCCGACGAGGCCGAGGAGCCCAGCGTGGTTCTGGTCACCCACCGCCGCCAGGTCATCGACCTGGCCCTCCACGGCCGGGTTTCGGAACGGGTCCTCCGGACCCTGGCCGAACAGGCCCGGGACCGGCTCCTCCAGGATCCCGAGATCACCCAGGTCGAACTGGGGGGCGCCCGCGATTACGAGATCGGCATCGAGGTCGGCCGCAGCCGCCTCCGGGAATACGGCCTGACCATCCCCGAGGTGGCGGAGCTGGTCCGGACTTCCGCCCTGGAACTGGCCGGGGGCGGCATCAAGACCCAAGGAGGGGAGATCCTGGTCCGGATCAAGGACCGCCGCGACTACGGACGGGAGTTCGCCGAACTTCCCGTCATCGGTCCCGGGGAAGGGGGGCAGGTACGGTTGGGCGAGATCGCCGAAATCACCGACGGGTTCGAGGATACCGACCGGTTCGCCTCCTACAACGGGGAACCCAGCATTCTCCTGGAAGTCTACCGGGTCGGCGATCAGACGCCGGTGCGGGTGGCCGACGCCGCGCGCCGGGTGATGGAGTCCCTCAACGCCGGGTATCCGCCCGGGGTCGAACTCAGCGTGCTCAACGACCGCTCCGAGGTGTACCGCCAGCGCGCTTCCCTGCTCCTCACCAACGGGTTCTGGGGGCTGCTTCTGGTCCTGGGCCTCCTCGGGCTTTTTCTCCAGCCGCGCCTGGCTTTCTGGGTGATGATGGGGATCCCCATCTCGTTCCTGGGGGCGTTCCTGCTGCTGCCCCGGCTCGACGTCTCCATCAACATGATCTCGATGTTCGCCTTCATCGTCGCGCTGGGCATCGTGGTCGACGACGCCATCGTGGTGGCGGAGAACATCCACGAGTACCGTCAGCGGGGAGTGGAGCCCGTGCGGGCCTCGATCGTCGGGGCCCGGGAAGTGGGTTCTCCCGTGGTTTTCAGCGTTCTCACCAATATCGCCGCCTTCTGCCCCCTGCTCTTCATCCCCGGGGTGATGGGAAAGATCTGGGCCGTTATCCCCATCGTGGTGATTTCGGTCTTTTCCATATCCCTGGTCGAGAGCCTCCTCGTCCTTCCCGCGCATCTCTCCCACGGCAAGCTCCTGGAGACGCTCCTGGCGGGGATCACCCGTCGGCAGCGGGTATTCAGTTCCTGGTTCTACCGGGTGGTGCGTTCCCATTTCTCCCCCTTCCTCAAGCGGGTCCTGGGGCACCGCTATCTGGTGGTGGCCGCGGCGGTGTCGGTCCTGATCCTGGTTCTGGGTTACGTCGCCGGCAAGCGCATCCGGACCGTTCCCTTCCCCCGGGTGGAGTCGGATTATGCCGTGGCCACGGCGGTCCTTCCCTACGGTTCGCCGGTGGAAGCGACCATGAAGATCAGGGATCGGTTGGTGGCGGCGGCCGATAAAGTGGCCGGGGCCCACGGCGGGGACACGCTGCTCAAGGGGATCTACGCCGAAATCGGGGAATCGTACAACGGGGTTTCGGGCGGCCACGTGGTTGAGATCCGCTGCTTCCTCACCGATCCGGACGAGCGCCCGATCGGGACTACGGAGTTCGCGGCCTACTGGCGGGAAGCGGTGGGCCCTCTCACCGGCCTGCAGACGCTGATCTTCGAGTCCGACCGCGGCGGCCCCGGCTCGGGCTCCTCCCTGACCATCGAGCTTTCCCACACCGACTCCGGGGTGCTCGACCGCGCCGGCAGCGAGCTGGCGGCGGCCCTCGAGCACTTCCCCGTGGTCAGCGACATCGACGACGGTTTCGCCGACGGCAAGCCCCAGCTCGATTTTTCCCTCAACCCCGAGGGGGTGAACCTGGGCCTGACCGCCCAGTCGGTGGCCTCCCAGGTGCGGGGAGCGTTCTACGGGACCGAGGCCCTCCGCCAGCAGCGGGGGCGCAACGAGGTCAAGGTCATGGTCCGGCTCCCCGAGGACGAGCGGGCCTCGGAATACGATCTCGACCGCCTGCTTCTGCGCACCCCTTCCGGGGTCGAAGTCCCTCTTCGTGAAATAGCCGCCGTCAAACGGGGCCGGGCCTATACCTCGATCGAACGCCGGGAAGGGCGCAGAACCGTCACCGTCTCCGCCAACGTCAACCCGCCGTCGGAAGGCGAACGGGTGCTGCGGGAGGTCACGGAGAAGGTTCTTCCGGGGTTGGTCCGCAAGTATCCGGGCCTTTCCTGGGGGTTCGAAGGCCGACAGGCCGATTTCGAGGAGAGCACGTCCACTCTCTGGACCGGGTTCCTCTTTGCCATTCTCCTGATCTACGTCCTGCTCGCCATCCCCTTCCGCAGCTACACCCAGCCGCTGATCGTGATGGTGGCCATCCCCTTCGGCATCATCGGGGCCGTGGTCGGGCACATCATCATGGGCTACAGCCTCAGCCTGATGAGCCTGATGGGGATCGTGGCCCTCTCCGGGGTAGTGGTCAACGACGCTCTGGTCCTGATCGACTTCATCAACCGGGAACAGGCCGCCGGCGTCCCCGCCTTCGAAGCCATTCACGCCGCCGGCGTCCGCCGATTCCGCCCGATCCTGCTCACCACCCTCACGACCTTCGGAGGTCTGGCGCCCATGATCTTCGAGACCTCGCGCCAGGCGCGCTTCATGATCCCGATGGCGATCTCGCTCGGTTTCGGGATCCTCTTCTCCACCGGCATCACCCTGATCCTGGTCCCGTCCCTCTGCCTGATCCGGGAAGACGCCGGCCGCCTTTTCCGCCGGTTTCTGCCGGGACGGAGCTCTCCCTCCGGTTCTCCCTGAACCGGGCCCCGGGGTTTTTCTCCGTGACCGCTACCAGCCGGGGTCGCCCATGTAGCGGACCACGGCGTTCTCGAACGTCCCCGCCGCGCCCGAATTCTTGAAGTCCCCCGAACCCTTGTAGCTGACGTAGATCCGCCCCGAGGCCGTTCCCGCGGTCTGGAAGAGGTCGCCTTCCGGGTCGTAGGGGCGGACGTCCCAGGACGTGATTTCCAGGACCCAGGCGTTTTCCGCGTTCCAGCTGGTGGTCTCGCTCGGGGAGTCGGGTGATTGAATCTGGAAATACCCGTCGCCGTATTCCATGGGATGGGTGTAGGTCCTGCCCGCCTCGATGTCGCGGGGGAGTTCGACGCTGATGTACTCCCCTTCTCCCACGATATCCAGCGGGTCGGCCGCCTCCGCGGCGTAGAGCCCGAGGTTCCAGTTGTCGAAGAAAGGCTGGAAGATCACCGTCTTCACCGCGAAACTGCGCCCGTTGGCCATCCCCGTCACCGGGCCGTCCGGAATCATCTTGGCGGTGGGCCGGAGGGCGAACGACCATTCATCCGGTTTTTTCAGGCCGCTGGAGATATGGGCCCCGGCGTCGTCGGCCGAATTTCTGACCTGTTCGGCGCTGGGCAGGCACCCTCCCGTCAGGGACAGGGCCGCCGCCAGGGCGGTCAGCGATATCCGATTCATCGTCTCCTCCCGGATTTACTGGGTCCAGCCGGGGTCGCCCATATAGCGGACGACGGCGTTCTCGAACGTCCCGGCCGCGCCCGAGTTTTTGAAATCGCCGTATCCCTGGTAACTGACGTAGATCCGCCCCGAGGCCGTCCCCGCCGCTTGAAAGATATCCCCGTCGGGATCGAAGGGCTTGACGTCCCAGGAGGTGATTTCCAGGATCCAGGCGTTTTCCGCGTTCCAGCTCGTGGTCTCCCCGGGACTGGAAGGACTCAGGATCTGGAAGAACCCGCCCCCGTACCCCATCTCGTGAGTGTAGGTTTTCCCCGCGGCCAGTTCCCGGGGAAGATCGATATTGATGTACTCCCCCTCGTTCATGATGGCGGTGGGTTCCTCCATCTCCTGGGTGGTGAGGTAGAGGCTCCAGTTGTCGAAGAAAGGCTGCAGGTACACGGCTTTGACTTCGAAGGCCCGGCCGTTGGCTTCGCCCGCGACCGGTCCCGGGGGGATCGAGCCCGAATCCGGCGTTTCCGTATATACCCAGCCGCCGCCGGCCGCCGCCAGCCCGGCTCCGAGCGCTCCCAGCGCCGCCATCGAGACCAAGATCCGTTTCATTCCCGCCTCCGTTTTTCTCGCCCCCCGCTGGGGGGGCCGTTTTTCCGTTCCGAGCCGGTCGCGCGGGGCGAACCCCCCGCCGGCCCGGGTTGCGTTGCGCGCGCTTCCGCCGCCGGCTTGAACCGGCGGGGGTTGATCCCGTACTTGCTCACCCGCAGCCCCATGATCCGCTCGGTCAGGCCCAGCGCCCGGGCCGCCCGGGCCATGTTCCCCCGCGCGGATTTAAGCGCTTCGGATATCATCTCCCGCTCGATCCGCTCCAACGCCTCCCCCAGGGGACCCGCCGCCGCCGTCCCGCTGGCTTCGGCGGTCTGAAGGGTGGGGGGGAGGTGGTGCCCGTGGATGACTCCGTCGTCGGAGAGCAGAACCGCCCGCTCGATGCAGTTTTCCAGTTCCCGGACGTTTCCGGGCCAATGATAGCTCATGAGCATGTCGATGGCCGGAGTCGAAATCCTGATGATTTTTTTGGCGTTGGCTTTGCCGTAGCGCTCGGCGAAATGATCGGCCAGTAGCGGGATGTCGGTGCGCCGTTCGCGCAGGGGGGGCAGATGGATGGGGAATACGTTGAGTCGGTAGTAGAGGTCCTGGCGGAAGCTTCCGGCCCCGATCATCGCTTCCAGATCGCGGTTGGTGGCGGCTATCACCCGGACGTTGCTTCTGACGGTTTCAGTTCCCCCCACCCGCTCGAACTCCCGTTCCTGGATCACGCGCAGGAGCTTGACCTGGGTGGAAAGGGATATGTCCCCGATCTCGTCGAGAAATATCGTCCCCCCGTTCGCCAGTTCGAACCGCCCGGCCCGCTGCCGCACCGCTCCGGTGAAGGCTCCTTTCTCGTGGCCGAAGAGTTCGCTTTCCATGATCGTTTCCGGCAGCGCGCCGCAGCTGACCTTGACGAACGGCCGGGCGGCGCGGGGGCTGTTGTAGTGGATGGCCTGAGCCACCAGCTCTTTCCCGGTTCCCGATTCGCCGCGGATGAGCACGGTGGCGTCGGAACCCGAGACCTGGCGGATAAGATCGTAGACCTGTTCCATCCGCCGGGAGTTGCCGAGGATGTTGGAGGGGCGGAAGCGGTCGCGGAGCTGGGCCTGGAGGCGGATGTTCTCTTCCCGCAGGCGCATCTGCTCTTCCTGGGCTTCCTGGCGGAGCCGGACGGCCTGGGCGATCATGGAGGAGACGATGGAGAGGAGGCGCAGGTCTTCCTGCGGAGACGGGTCGGGGGTGATGGGGCGGTCGACGCTCAGGGCGCCGATGACCTCGGCGCCGATTTTAATGGGGACGCAGATGAAGGTGAACTCTTCGCCGCCCCGGGCCCCGGTGCGGTCCAGGAACATCGGCTCTTCGGAAATGCGGGGTACCACCGCCGGCTTTCCCTCCGCGATCACCTTGCCGGTGATGCCTTCCCCGATCCGATAGCGTCCGCGCTTGCGCTGGCTGGGAGAGAGCCCGTAAGCCGCCTCGATCGAGATTTCCCCGTTCTGACGGTTGAGCAGGGTCAGGGTCCCGCGCAGCAGGCCCATCCGCTGCGCGACCGCCTTGAGCAGCGGTTCGACCGCGTCCCGGATGTCGAGGGTGCGATCGAGTACCTGGCTCAACTCGAAGAGGAGGAGCAGTTCTTCGACTTCCCGGCGGACCTCGTGTTTTTTGGTTGATTCGGGCATGGCTTTGTACCGGAAAATCCTACATGGAGGTAGGAATCGCCGCAAGCGGAAAGCGGTCCCCGGCTCGGGGAGAACCGGGGACCGCTTGGCGCGGTCGCCGGTATCGGATACAATGAAAATTTACGGGTGCCCGGGCGGAGGAAGGTATGCGCGCAATCCGACGTGGTCTCGATCTGGCGGCTCTGGCCCTGGCCGGCGCCGTCGTCGCCGCCGTTCTCACGGGGGGGACCGGTTTCGAACTGGGGCCGGTCCGGGTTTCCCTGCATTCGGCGCGCAACCCCGCGCTGCTGCTGGGGGCGGTCGTGGCTGCCCGTCTCGTCTTGAGCGGAAGACTCCGGCCGGCGCGTTGCCGCCGCCGGTTCCGTCTTCCCGAAGCGCTCCTCTGGGCCGCGGGCTCCGTCGCCTACGCTCTCTACTCCCGGCATCTGGGCCTGCCTCTTTTCTGGGGCGGATATTTCGCCGCGGTGCTGCTGGCGTGGCTGGCGTCGATCCTGGCGGCGGCGGCGGGTCTCAGGGTCGAATTCTCCCCCCCGTTGCGCCGCCCCCTGCTCTGGGTGTGGGCGGCCGCTGCCGTTTTCTACTTCGCCGCTTACAGCCGGGAACCCCATGCCCCCCGCTCCGCCGCCGACCGGGGGATCTGGACCCGCTACGATCAGAGGTGCTATTACCGCATGGCCCGGGAAATCGCGGGCGGGAGCCTGAACCCGTCGAGCTACCGGTACGGCCTCGGGTATCCGGTTCTGGCGGTGCCCTTTCTCGAGTTGGCGCCGGTCAACCCCTTCTTCCCCGCCGATCTTCTCCTCTACCTTCTGGCGGTGGGGGCCGTATACCGGGCCGGGACCTCGCTGCTGGGACGCCCGGGAGCTTTCCTGGCCGCGTTCTTCTCCCTGGGGCCCGCGTTCGTGGAGTTCTTTCTCATCCCCTGGAGCAGCGCCGTGAGCACCGCCGTCCTGGCCGTATTCCTGGCACTGGGCGCCGCCCGCCGACGGGGCAGGAGCGCGGGGACGGGCGCCGTCGTCGGCCTGGGCCTGGGCTGGGTCTTCGCCGCCCGCTACGTGGACGCCGTTCTTTTCCTCCCCTGCGCCTGGGCCGCCCTGCGCGGCCGGGGGGGGCGGGCCTGGGCGGTCGCCGCCGGGTGCGCCGCCGTTATCGGAATCGGGGTGTTGGCCAGTCACCAAGCCTGTTTCGGTTCCCCGTTCCGGACCCCCTACTATTCCCGGGCCCGGACCGGGATCGGGGACCAGACGCTGCGGGCCTACAGTCCGGCCGACATACCCCGGCACCTCTACGAGGTCTTCGTCGATCCCTTTTCCGGAACCGGTTTCTCCCCGGACACGGAGCGTTATCCGGCCCTGGCCCGCTCCTTCGTCCTCGTGCTCTTCCCCCTGGGAGTCGTTCTGCTCCGCCGCCTCCCCTCCCCGGACCGGGTCTGTTGGATCTGCTTCCTCCTCTCCCTGGGAGCGGGCTGGTCATTTTACGCCAGTTTCTTCGCTTCCGACGCCGGCAGCCTCGTCTACGGCAACCTTCGATATTTCTTGCCCTGGATGCCGGGGGCGGCAATCATCGGCGTGTACGCGGCGGAAAGGATCCGTCGCCGGAGGACTGAGGAATGAACAGGGTCAGGCCGGGCGCGCCCGATTCCAAGCTCCCCTACCTGGAGGGTTGGGGCTCGATCGCTCTGAACTGCCTGCTCTTCGCCGCCAAGTACGCGGTGGGGTTGGCGACGGGTTCGGTGGCGATCACCGCCGATGCCTGGCATACCCTCTCCGATTCGGTGACCTCCATCCTGGTCCTGGCCGGAGTCAAGGTTTCCCGCAAGCCGGCCGACGCCGCCCACCCCTTCGGGCACGGCCGCGCCGAGCCCGTCGCCTCGCTGGTGATAGGCGTTCTTTTGGCCATGGTCGCGGTGTTTTTCGGGGGGGACGCCGTCCACCGCCTCATCGACGGGCGCCGGGCCGAATACGGGGCGGCGGCGATCTGGGTGACGGCGGCATCGGTCGTGATCAAGGAAGCCATGGCCCGGTTTTCCTCCTGGGCGGGGAGGAAAACCGGCTATACCGCGCTCAAGGCCGACGCCTGGCACCATCGCAGCGACGCGCTTTCCTCCCTGGTGATCCTGGCGGGGATACTCTTCGGGGGGGCGTTCTGGTGGGTGGACGGAGTCCTGGGACTGCTGGTCTCCCTGATGATCCTTCATGCCGCTTACGCTATCTTCCGGGAAGTGCTGGGTCCGCTCTTGGGCGAAGCGCCGTCCCCGGAACTGCTGGGGCGTCTCCGGGACATCTGCGCCCGGGGGCCGGAACCGTCGGTGGTCCCCCACCACGTTCATCTCCACGAATACGGTTCCCACACCGAACTCACCTTTCACATCCGCCTGCCCGGCGACACCTCGCTGGAACGCGCCCACGCTCTGGCTACCGGCCTGGAGCGCGCCGTGGAACGGGAGCTGGGAATGACCGCTACCGTCCATCTCGAGCCGGCGTCGGCGCCCGAGGCGCGGGAGTGAAAGGATTATCCGATCACCCGCTCCTGGAGCTTGCGCATCCGGCGCACGATCAGGCGGGCCAGGTTGAGGATGATCAGGGTGAAGGTCGCGGGGTCTTCCCGAAAAACGTGGTAGAGGCAGGCATTGGAAAGGGAAAGGGCCTGGATCGGTTCCAGTGCCCGGATCGTCGCCGCGCCCCGCTCCGGTTCCAGGACCTCCATCTCCCCGATGGTTTCGCCCTCGGGAATGATGTCCAGCCGCTGGAGCGTGCCGTCGCCGTGGTCCTTGAGCACCTCCACCGACCCCTTGAGGATGAAATAGATCCGATCGCCGAACTCTCCCTGGCTGAGGATGTCGCTTCCGGCCGCGAAGGAGACCTCTTCCATCAGGGGCAGGATCGCCTTGATCTTGTCGTCGGTGATGCCCCCGAAGAGGCAGTGTTCGCGCAGGTATTTAAGACTGACCGCTTCCGGGTCCATCGCGCATCCTCGGTGCGGGGCGCCTCGCGCCGCGATTGAGCGCGCCGGCGCCTTTTAGTAGACTATACACGATTTAACCGGGTTCGGGGAGAAGTGAAGATGGGAAAACTGATCGGCGCGGCGGCGTTGCTGGCGGTCTTGGCCGGATGCTCCGGCGAAGGCACGGCTTATTTTCAAGGGTATGTCGAAGGCGAGTTCGTCTACGTGGCTTCTCCCCGGGGGGGCAGGCTTCTGGAACTGGCCGTGGCCCGGGGGGACACGGTGGGGGCGGGGAGAACCCTCTTCGTCCTCGAGTCTTCGCCCGAGGACGACCAGCGGGCGCAGGCGCAGGCTCAGCTCGATTCGGCCCGCTCCCAGCTGGAGGACAAGAAAAAGGGACTGCGGCCCCACGAGATCGCCGCCCTGGAGGCACAGGTCGGGCAGAACGCCGCCGGGGCCGAGATCGCCCGGCTGGAGAAAGAACGCCTGGAGCCCCTGCACGAGAAGAATTTCGTTTCCGACAACGACTACGACCAGGCCCGCCTCACCCACGTCCAGGCCGTCGAGGCCGTGGCCCAGTCCCGGGAGCAGGTAGCCCAGGGGCGCCTCGGCGCCAGGGAAGACCAGGTGCAGGCGGCGGCGGCCCAGGTGCGGGCGCAGGAAGCGGCCCTGGCCGAAGCGGTCTGGCGCCTGGAGGAAAAGACCCAGTTCACGGTCCAGTCGGCGCTGGTATTCGATACCCTGTATCGGGTCGGGGAGTACGTGGCCCCGGGGAATCCGGTGGTGGCCCTGCTCCCTCCCGGGAACATCAAGATCCGTTTCTTCGTCCCCGAGGACGCGCTGCGTTCCCTGAAACGGGGCCTGAGCGTCCGTTACCGTCTCCAGGGGGATGAAACTCTGCGGGAAGCGGTCGTCGACTATATCTCCCCCGAAGCGGAGTATACGCCTCCCGTGATCTTCAGCCGGGACAACTCCAGCAAGCTCGTTTACATGGTCGAAGCGCTCCCGGCCGGCCCGATCGCGGGGCTCGATCCCGGGCAGCCCCTCGAGGTCTACCCGCCGGCCTCGGCGGCCCGGGAATGAAACGGGGGCCGTCCACAGCCTCCGGCTCCTTCCCGGCCATCGATGTCCGGGGCGTGACCAAAAGCTTTCGGGGAAAAACCGTGGTCGACCGCGTCGACCTGCGGGTCGAGGCCGGGGAAATCTACGGTTTTCTCGGGCCCAACGGTTCCGGGAAGACCACCTTCCTGCGCATGCTCTGCGGACTCCTCATCCCCGACGCCGGGGAGGGCACCTGCCTGGGCTACGATATTCTGCGCCAGCAGCTCCTGATCAAGTGCAACATCGGTTATATGACCCAACGGTTCAGCTTCTACGACGACCTGACCATCAGGGAAAACCTCGACTTCATCGCCCGGATATACGGAGTGCCGGACCGCCGCCGAAGGGTCGACGAAGGGATCGAGAAACTCGGCCTGGGGGGCCGCAGCCGCCAGTTGGCCGGAGAGCTTTCGGGGGGCTGGAAGCAGAGGATGGCCCTGGCCGCCTGCATGCTCCACCAGCCCCGTCTGCTGCTCCTGGACGAACCCACGGCCGGAGTCGACCCCAAGGCCCGGCGGGATTTCTGGGACGAGATTCACGACCTGGCCGCGGAAGGCCTGACCGTCCTCATCACCACCCACTACATGGACGAAGCCGAGCGCTGCCACCGGATCGCCTACCTTTCCTTCGGAAAAATCCTGGCCCGGGGCACGATCGCGGAGGTCATCCGCGCCGCCGGGTTGAGCACCTGGCTGGTCGAGGGGCCGGACCTGAGCCGGCTGGCGGATAAGCTCCGGGAGCTTCCGGCGGTGGAGCAGGCGGCGGCGTTCGGGAACAGCCTTCACGTCAGCGGCCCCGACCCCGAACGGCTGGCCCGGGAGCTCGAGCCTTTCCGGATAGCGCCATACCGCTGGCAGCCGATCACCTCGAGCCTGGAAGACGTCTTCATCCACCTGATGGGAAAATCCCGGGATAATTTCGGCTGATGGCGGTTTTCTCGTTTCGACGTTTGGCGGCGGTGATTCGCAAGGAGTTCGTCCAGATGCGCCGCGACCGGCTCACCTTCGGGATGCTGGTCGGGATCCCCCTCATCCAGATGCTGCTGTTCGGCTACGCCATCAACACCGATCCCCACCATCTTCCCACCGCCGTGGTCTGCGCCGATTACGGCCCTTTCTCCCGGGCCCTGACGGCGGCGCTGCAGGTCAGCCAGTATTTCGAACTCGTCCCCGGCCTTCCCGACGAGGCCGCCGCCCGCAAGCTCCTGCGGGAAGGGGAGGTCCAGTTCATCCTCAGCATCCCCGAGGATTTCGGCCGGGACCTGGTCCGCGGCGTCCGGCCCGAAGTTCTGCTCGAAGTCGACGCCACCGACCCCTCGGCGGTGGCCAACGCGGTCAGCGCGGTGAATACGGTTTTCAGCCGGGCGATCTCGCGGGAACTGACCGGCCCCCTGGCCCGGCTCCGGGAGACGCCCGCTCCCTTCGACCTGCGCGTACACCTCGATTACAACCCCGAACGCCGCACCCAGGTGAACATCGTTCCCGGCCTGATCGGGGTTATCCTCACCAACACCATGGTCTTCATCACCGCGCTGGCCCTGACCCGCGAGATCGAGCGGGGGACGATGGAAAACCTGCTCTCGACCCCGGTCCGGCCCCTGGAGGTGATGCTGGGCAAGATCACTCCCTTTATCGTCATCGGCTACATGCAGGTCATGCTGATTCTCCTCGGCGCCCGGGTTCTTTTCCAGGTGCCGATGGAGGGGAGCATCCTCCTGCTTCTGGCGGTGACCTCCATCTTCATCCTCGCCAATCTTTCGGTGGGAATGACTTTCTCCAGCCTGGCCCGGAACCAGCTTCAAGCCGTGCAGATGGCGGTGTTCTTCTTCCTCCCCAGCATGCTCCTCTCCGGTTTCATGTTCCCCTTCCGGGGAATGCCGGCCTGGGCGCAGGCCGTCGGGAACGTCCTCCCCCTGACCCATTACCTCCCCATCGTCCGGGGGATTCTGCTCAAGGGAAACGGCTGGACGGAGATTACGCCCCATCTCTGGCCGTTGCTCGCGTTCTTCCTGGGGGCGCTGATCGTCGGCTTGATCCGCTTCCGCCGTACGCTGGACTGATACCCCGCCGGTTCGGTCTTGCCCGCGGCCGCCGGGGCCGTTACCATAAGCGGCAACGGCAACCGGCCCCGGGCCGCATTCAGAGGGGAGGAAGGGCGATGAAATTGAAATGGGCGATTTTGATTCTGACGGCGTGCGTTCTCCCGGCGGCGGCGGCGCGCGCCCAGTCCTGGGAGACCAATTTCGAACGGGCCGCGTCCCGTGCCCGCGTCCAGAAAAAGCACATGCTCCTCGATTTCAGCGGCTCGGACTGGTGCGGCTGGTGCCATAAGCTCGACCGGGAGGTTTTCCAACACCCGGCCTTCAAGAACTACGCCCGCGACAACCTCGTCTGTGTCGTTCTGGACTTCCCCCGGAACAAGAAGCAGAGCCGGATCCTGGAGCGCCAGAACCAGGAGTTGGCCCAGAAATACGGGGTCCGCGGCTATCCCACCGTCATCATTCTCGACCCCGCCGGCAACCTGGTGGGGAAGACCGGCTACCGCCCGGGCGGGGCCGAAGCCTACGTGGAGCACCTCCGGAGCATGATTGGGGCGCCTTGACCCCCCGCTGCGGTCCCTGGAGATTTTTGCACCTGTGAAAAGCACAGGGCAGAGAGTAAGAGGGGTTCAGGGGAAGAAGTCAGAATACAGAATTCAGTAGCCCTCAACCGCTCCCCCCAATAAGTCCACAGACCTGCCTGCCGGCAGGCAGGTTACACAGATTAGGAAACTAAAGTTACACGGATGAGGAAAAAGCGAAGCGCAAGTTTTTCCTCTTGTGACTCTTGCGCCTTTTGTGGCTGATCCTCCCCTCGATCAGAGTTAATCGGAGAAATCAGGTGCAGAAATCTCTGGAGAACGGGGGAGGGGGCTGCTGAATTGAGGCGGCTTGTCGGCGTAGACTCTAGGCGATGGATCGGCGATTAGGCTTCGCCCAGTGCTTCCAGGTCGGCCAGGTCCTTCTTTCGACCGGTTGCACGCTTGTTCTGTACGTACTGACGTAGTCCGAGGTAATGGACGTCTGCATCACCGTATTTCCCGGCGACCTTGCCTGAATTCGCTTGCTCCCATGTCACACCGGTGATGGAAGTGATGAGGTCGATTCGTACGGGAGGGACTCCAAGTTGAATAATCTGCTCGGGTTTCTGAAAATCTTCTTTTTTCAGCCCGAGCGAGCCGAAGCCGAAGGACGAGAGAGCGGCGATAATGCGTGTCGAGTTATCCTTGGTGGGACGTACATAGATGTCGATGTCGCCGGTGAACCGTGGAGCCCCATGGTAGGCGAGGGCATAGGCTCCGACAATAACGTATTCAACCTTTTGCTCGTCGAACAACGCGAGCAACTCTTCGAAGTCTGGTTGAGCTTCCATGTATTTGCCTGCGCAGCGACTCCACGGCCCCTATGCGTTCCGATGCCCCTCTGGTCCGCCAGAAAGTCAGATCCGGTCGCGCCGAGGACTCGTGAAGATTCCCGATCGAAATGCTCTTCCGTATCATATTTATAGTATATCAGGTGTGCGATATCCCGACCTCATCTTCTTTTGTCAACAGCCGGAATACCGTAGTTATATCGATTTTAGCGTTAATCGGAGTTCAGTAGCCCCCGCCTCGCCCCCTGAACCATCGTCACATAAGGCATGTGGGTAATAAAGGGGAGAGGGTCAGCCACAAAAGGCGCAAGAGGGCCAAGAAGGGGAAATGAGAGGGTTCGGGGTTCAGGAAGAAAGGCCCTAACCATCCATCGGCTCCCTCCCTCTGCATTTCCTACATGCCTCGATGGTGAGTTTTTTTCTTCTCCAATCTGTGAAACCTGCCTGCCGGCAGGCAGATCTGTGGGCTCACCATGAAGGACATGAAGTTCATGAAGGGATAGTGTCGGCCACAAGAGGCACAAAAGGCACAAGGGGATTTAACGATTTGAGGTCGAGCTGAAGATGCCCAGCGGCGGACAGTGGGAATACCCTACTATTTTTCAATCTGTGTAATTTCAGTCCCCTAATCTGTGAAACCTGCCTGCGGCAGGCAGGTCTGTGGTTCTCCCTTCCCCCAATCAGAGTTAATCAGAGAAATCAGGTGCAGAAATCTCCAGGGGCCGAGGGCGGGGGCCCGAACCCCGAACCCTGAACCCCGAACCCTGAACCGGCTCTATGTTCTGTGCCTCGTGCTCTCCTCCCGAACCCTCCCCCCTGTGTCCTGTGGTTTGTTTTTTTTCGCATTTTTTCTTGCGCCACGGAACCGGAGTGCTAGTATGTGAACAAACATTCACATCGAGAGGGAACCATGAGCCTGGAAAAACTCGATACCGCAACGCGCCGGGAACAGATCGTCGAAGCCGCCGCCCAGCTGATCAACGCCGGCGGGGTGGGGGCCCTGAGCATGGCGGCCGTGGCCCGGCGGGTGGGGCTGGTCCCCTCGGCCATTTACCGGCACTTTTCCGGGAAAGAGGAACTGATCGACCGGGTCCTCGACCATATCCTCGCGCATATCCGCGCCAACGTCGAGGAAGTCCGCCGGGCCACTCCGGATCCGGTGCGGCGCCTGAAGGATCTGCTCAACCGGCAGGTCCGCCTGATCGTGGAGAATCGGGCCCTGGCCCGGATCGCCTTCAACGACGAGATCTGCCGGGGCAACCCCCGGCGCCGGGCCGCCCTCTACGCCGGGATCGTCGGCCTCCTGGAGGCGGTGGCCGGCATCATCCGCTCCGGCCGGGAGGATGGTCTGCTGCCTCCCGGGCCCCCGCCGGAAACCCTGGCCCTGGTCTTCGTGGGAATCGTACACCCCGCCGCCTTTCTCTGGCACCTCAGCGACGGGGAGTTCGATCTGCCCCGGCATGTCCAGCTGGGCTGGAAACTTCTGGAAGCCTCGTTGCGGGGAGACGCGGGCTCTTTAAAAGTGAAAGACGAGTCACAATAAACGGGAACCGATCGGTTCCGAGGAGGTATGCCATGTTTTGTTTTCAATGCCAGGAAACGGCCCGTAACCGGGGATGCACGGTGCGGGGAGTCTGCGGCAAACCGGAGGCGACCGCCGACCTCCAGGATCTGTTGATCTACGCGGTTAAGGGGATTTCGGTCTACGCCGAGAAGGCGGCCGAGTTGGGGCTTCCGATACGGGAAGAAGGCCGGTTCGTCGCCCGGGCGCTCTTTGCCACCATCACCAACGCCAACTGGGACGACCGGCGCTTTGTCGACCTGATCGAGGTAGCGCTGGGGGTCCGCGAACGGCTGCGGGAGCGTTTTCTCGCCGCCTGGCGGGAGAAGAACGGCGCCGAATTCCAGGAGGAACTTCCTCCTCCCGCTCTCTGGAAGCGGGCCTCGCGCCGGGACCTGGAGGAGACAGCGGGTCGGGTGGGAGTGCTCGATACCGAAGACGAGGACGTCCGGTCCCTGCGTGAGCTGCTGACCATCGGGATCAAGGGGATCTGCGCCTACGCCGACCACGCCGCCGTGTTGGGGGTGGAGGACGACGGGATCTACCGTTTTATTATGGAGGGGTTGGCCTCGACCACCCGGGATCTGCCGGTGGACGAGATGGTGGCCCTGGTGATGAAAGCGGGAGAATACGCGGTCGCGGTCATGTCCGCCCTTGACCGGGCCAACACCGACGCCTACGGGCATCCCCGGGCGACGGAAGTCTCGCTGGGGGTGCGGAAGAACCCCGGAATCCTGATCAGCGGCCACGACCTCAAGGACCTCCAGGAACTCCTGGAACAGACCGAGGGGAGCGGCATCGACGTCTACACCCACGGGGAGATGCTTCCCGCCCACGCCTATCCCGCCTTCCGCAAGTATGCGCATTTGGCCGGAAATTACGGCGGTTCCTGGTGGAGCCAGAACCGGGAGTTCGAGGCTTTCAACGGCCCCGTTCTGCTCACCACCAACTGCCTGGTACCCCTGAAGAAAGAGGACACCTATCTTCAGCGGCTTTTCACCACCGGCATGGCCGGCTATCCCGGCGCCCGCCACATTCCCGACCGGGAACCGGGGAAATCCAAGGATTTCTCCGCGGTCATCGATGAAGCCCGCCGGAGCGCCCCGCCCCGGGAACTGGAAACGGGGACGATTACCGTGGGGTTCGCTCACGATCAGATCCTGGAGCTGGCCGACAAGGTGGTGGAAGCCGTGGCTTCGGGGGCGATCCGCAGGTTCGTGGTCATGGCCGGCTGCGACGGCCGTTTCCCCAGTCGCTCCTACTACACCGAGGTGGCCCGGTCTCTTCCCGACGACGCCGTGATCCTGACCGCCGGCTGCGCCAAGTACCGTTACAACAAGCTCGGGTTGGGGGAAATCGGGGGAATCCCCCGGATCCTCGACGCCGGGCAATGCAACGATTCCTATTCCCTGGCGGTGGTGGCGCTCAAGCTCAAGGAAGTGCTGGGCCTGGACGACGTCAACCGGCTGCCGATCTCGTTCGACGTCGCTTGGTACGAGCAGAAAGCGGTCGCGGTCCTGCTCGCCCTGCTGCACCTGGGGGTGAAGGGGATCAGGCTCGGGCCCACGCTCCCCGCGTTCCTCTCTCCCGCGGTGGCCCGGGTGCTGGTGGAGAAGTTCGACATCCGCCCCATCGGGGAACCCGAGGCCGACGTTGCCGCCATGATGGAGGGGAAGTAGGGAGCATGGAGCATGGAGCATGGAGCATAGAGCATAGAGCATAGAGCGTAGAGCATAGAGGTCCCTACCTCGCCCCCTTTCTTTCTCTACATTACCTACAAGCCTACATGTGACGATGGCTCAGGGGGTGAGGTGGGGGCTGCTGAATACTGAATTCTGTATTCTGAATTCTTCCCCTGAATCCTCTGTGTCATCTCTCGGCGGTTAATGTTCTCTTTCTGCACGGCCTTCATGGTACATTCTTCCCCTGAACCCCGAACTCTCTCCTCTTGTGCCCTTTTGTGCCTTTTGTGGCTAACCCTCTTCCCTTCATGTCCTTCATGGTAGACAAGCGAAGCACGGGGAGCGCGGAGCGACTTTTCGCCCCGGGAAGGGGCGTTGTCTTCTGGGAATTTTGAGGTGGACATAGTACATTGTCGGAATGACGGATTTGGAGACCACACTATCCGACGGCGGAGAAGATCTACTTCATTTCCTGGGCGAATACGAGATTCCGGATGCCAAACGGCTCGTCGGTGCCCTGGAAGATGCCGGCATACCGTACGATATCCAGCGGCATGACGGGACAGCCGGCGCGGGAATGCGGGGGAGTATGGGGTGGCTCATGACGGTTTCCCTCTGGATCGATCGGGCCGATCAGGCCCGGGCGGAAGCCGTGCAGGCCGCGACCTTTAAAATTCAGACCTAGAGAAGGCTGAAGCGGTTACGATGGCGGATTACGTTCTGGTTCACGGCGGCACCATATCCACCGATACCTGGAACCGGCTCGCCGGCAGGGAGGTATATCCCCCCGGCGGTTTTCTGGGTGCCCGGTGTTGGGACGGCACCGCGGCCGCGCTGCGGGAACGGGGACACCGCGTGTTCGCGCCGACGCTGGCGGACGAACGCCGCAGCGACCTGACGGGGCATGTCGGGCAGGTCGAGGCCCTGATAACCGGGGACGATCTCGGGGATATCGTCCTGGTCGGCCACAGTTACGGCGGAATGGTCGTCACCGGCGTCGCCGCCCGCCTGGCGCAGAAGGTCCGCCGGCTCGTCTACGTCGACGCGGCTTTCCCCCTTCCCGGCCAGTCGCTGTTCGATCTTCTGAACCTGGGCCTCGCCGCCGCCGGAACCGCGCGTCCGGAGTTGCCGGATCCGGCCCCCCCTTACCTGGAAAAACTCCGGTACGATCCGGCACGATTGCGGTCGACGGCAAAGACGTACATCCTCTGCACCAAAAGCGATTTTCTCCCCGTCACCCGCTTGGCCCGGAGCAACCTCGCCGCCGCCGGCGGGGAGTGGACCGGCATCGAGGTGCCGTCGTCGCACGTTCCCATGGCCGATATGCCCGAGCGCTGCAACCGTCTCCTCCTGTCGGCCGCCGCGGCCGGAAGGAGGCACCCATGACCGGCGGAACCGACGCCCGGCACGGCGAAAGGATGCGGGCGCTGGCGGAGTTCACCGCTTCCTCGTTTCACGGCGCGCATCCTTCGCCGTTCGGGGCCGCGGTCTACGATGCATCCGGCGCGCTGGTCGCGCAAGCCGTCGACACCGTCATGAAGGAATGCGACCCGACCGCCCACGCCGAGATGAACGCTCTGCGCCGGGCGACGAGCCGGCTGCGGCGGCTCTCCCTGCGGGGCTGCATCCTCTACAGCACCTGCGAACCGTGCCCCATGTGCATGTCGGCTTGCCTCTGGGCCGAGGTGGACGCGGTCGTCTACGGGGCGTCGACCATGGAGGACGCGCACCCGTACTGGCCGCAGTCTTCGGACCTGACGCCGGCCGAGCTGGCGGCCCGCGCGCTCGCGGACCGCGGGTGCGAAGTGGTTCCGCACGTGGAGCGCCTTCGCTGCCGGGAACTGTTCCGCCGCTGCGACGAGATCAGGAAACGAGCCGGACTGCCGCTCCCCCCCCACCGGTGAGGGGACCGTATCCGGCCGGGGCGCAGGCCTCCGGCGGACACCCTTATTCGGCGAAGGTTATCTCGTCGACGACGAGGGCGACGCTATGCCGGTCTTTCTCCTCCACCAGCGCTTTTCTGACGTCCGGCTTCATCGGCAGCCAGCGGAAGAGGGTGAAGTCACGGGTCTCCCCGGGAGGGATGGGGAAGCCGTAGGTGACCCCGGTGCTGTAGACGAGTTTCCCGTCGTCGGCCCGGCGGACGCGGAAACCGGCCAGGATGTTGACGATCTCCCTGTCGGTCGCGTTCCGGAACCGGAGAGGAACCACCGTCTCCCCGTTTTCTTCCTTCACCCCGTAATAGAGGCAGGAGAACTCCTGAGGTCGGCTCGAAATTTCCAGGCCTTCGGCCTCCTCTCCCGCATGGAGAACGGCAGAGCAGGCCGTGCTCAGCAACAGTACCGGAATCAGACTGAAGCGGTGGCGAACGATCATCGTCGACTCCTTTTTTCGGATCGGTCTATCGGAATCCTCGTAAAATTGCGTATCGACCATTAAAAGTCAAACAATACTTCTTCGAAACGTTGCTCTCTCATCGGCTCGCCGGAGAAAACGCGGGGGCGACAAAGTGCTTGCGCGCTTCGGCGGACGTTGAGGAAAATACAATCAACGACGGCGGAGGAAACGGCTGACATGTATTTTTTCACGGCAGACGAGCATTACGGGCACGCCAACATCATCCGATACTGCCGCCGGCCTTTTTCGTCCGTCGGGGAGATGGACCGGGAACTGATCGAGAGGCATAACGCCGCCGTCGGAGCCGGGGACACGGTCGTCCACGCCGGCGATTTTACCCTGCAGAGCCCGGAAGAGGCGCGGGGGTATATCGCCCGGCTGAACGGCCGCCATATCTTCATTCGGGGAAGCCACGACTATTGGCTGGGTCCCGACGCGCACGAACTGTGGGAGGAGACCGTTGAAGGGCGATATATCGTCGTCTGTCACTACGCCATGAGAGTATGGCCCCGTTCTCACTATAACAGCTGGCAGCTCTACGGCCATTCGCACGGGCGGCTCGAGCCGGTCGGGAAACAATGGGACGTCGGAGTGGACGCCAACGGCTTTGCCCCCGTGTCGTTGGAACGCCTGGATGATATCATGGCGGCACGGCCAGACAACCCGGGGCTGGTTCGATCCCGGCAACCGGGCCGGGCGAAGGAGGAACGATGCAAGCACGCGGACCGTTGATGGTGGAGCACCGCCTGATCGAGAGGATGATCGCCCTGATCGAGGAGGCGCTGGCGGACATCGCGGCAGCGGGCCGGGTCGATCCCCTTTTCGTGGACGCGGCGGTCGATTTCATCCGGACGTACGCCGACCGCACCCACCATGGGAAGGAAGAGGACATCCTCTTCCGCGAGCTGGCCGGCAAGAAGCTCTCGGAAGCCGATCGGCGGCTTATGGACGAATTGATAGCGGAACACGCTCTGGGCCGGGCCGAGACCAGGGCTCTGGCCGAGGCCAACGCCCGCTATCGCCGGGGGGAGGTCGAGGCGCAGGCCGTGATCGCCGAAAAGCTCGGATCTCTGGCCGGATTCTATCCCGGGCATATCCGGAAGGAAGACAAGATTTTCTTTCCGGCCGCGCGCGCCTACTTCACGGAGGAGGAGGACCAGGCCATGCTGGAGAAGTTCCTGGAGTTCGACCGAAGGATGATCCATGAGAAGTACCGAACCGTGGTCGAGGAATTCGGAGGCTGAGGGGCCGCGCGCGGCGGGGTCTCCGGAAGAAGGATGGACCACCACGTCGTAACCGGGGCGGCGGGGGTGCCGGGTTGGTTCGCCGCCTACCCCCTGATTCTGGTCGGGGCCTGGTGCGCGGCCCTGAAGATCATTTCCCGGCTGAGCGGCTGGAGCGCCTTGGCGGAAACGTTCGGTTTCCCGGGCATGTTCGAGGGTAAGGTGTATCGCTTCCAATCCGCGAGGATGGGGCCGGTCAACCTTAACCTCGCGCTCAACCTCGGCGCCGACGAGTCGGGGCTCTACCTCGTTCCGGTATTTTTCTTCCGCCTCTTCCACCCGCCGCTGCTCATCCCCTGGTCGGAGATCGAGGCGGCACCGGTCAAGCGTTTTCCGGGCCTCCGCTGGTTCCGGCTGACGTTTCCGTCTCTTCCCGGCGCCAGGCTCGAGCTGCCGGCCCGGACCTTCGAGAAGCTGGCGCCGCCGAGGCTCCTGGAAAGTTTTACACCTGTAAAAAGCACAGGGCATAGGGCATAGAGCAGAGAGTAAGAGAGGCCACCGCCGGCCCTCTAGGCTTCAGGATTCAGGAGGAGAGCATGGAGTATGATCCCACCGCAGACCCCCACCTAGGGTTCGGGGCTGAGGGGAGGGCGTCCCCGCCTCGCCCCCTCAATCCTCCCTTCATGAACTTCATGTCCTTCATGGTAGAACCACAGACCTGCCTGCCGGCAGGCAGGTTTCACAGATTGGAGAAGAAAAACTCAACATGTAGGCATGTAGGAAATGTAGAGGGGGGGGAGAAGATGGATGGTTAGGGCCTTTCTTCCTGAACCCTGAACCCTGAACCCTGAACCCTCTCATTTCCCCTTCTTGGCCCTCTTGCGCCTTTTGTGGCTAACCCTCTCCCCGACATTCCCTACATGCCTACATGTGACAATGGTTCAGGGGGCGCGGTTGAGGGCTACTGAATTCTGAATACTGTATTCTGAATTCTTCCCCTGAACCCCTCTTACTCTCTGCGCTATGCTCTCTGCTCCATGCTCTCTTCAGCCGCCCCAGAGGCGCAGAAGGCGCTCGATCTCGGCCGCGGAGTCGGTTTCGGGTTTTTCCGGGACCGCTCTTTCGGGCGGAGCCGGCCGCAGCAGTTTCAGGAAGTCGCGGCAGCCCAGGGAGCGGGCGCCGTACTCCCGGATTCTCGTCTTGATCTCCCGGTCGTCGGTTACGACCGTCACCGCCCGGGGGTAGCGGTTGGTGCGGACCAGCCGGACGATGCAGTCGTCGGCGCTCCCGCGGGCGTAAGTCTCGAAAACGTTATCGGCGATTTTCCGGTGCCGGCTCCCGTCGCTCCAGGCACTGTCGTAAACCGTCGTGACCTTGACGTCTTTGCCCTGGAAGAGCGCGCGCAGTTGCCGCCCCAGGTCTTCCCGGGCCTGGGAATCGTGTCCGAATTCGTAGGAGATAAGCAGGTTGTACCCGTCGATTATCCATTCCATCCGCGTTTCCCTCCGGGAACGAGGGCCGCAATAAGCGTTGGCGGTCTTTCCCTCAGCCGTTAGAATATGATCGAGTTTCGCGCTCGAATCAAGACCGGAGGGGAAAGATGCTTAAGGAAAATCTGGTGGCCCTCGTCGAAACCGCGATCCGGGAGAATTGGGATCGACCCGCTCTCACCGATTACGGTCAAAGAACCGTCACCTTCTCCCAGGTGGGTCGCAGGATCAAATTCTTCCACCTTCTCTTCAAGAAATGTCAGGTCAAACGGGGCGATCATATCGCCGTCTGCGGTCCCAATTCGGTGAATTGGGCCGAAGCCTACCTCGCCGTCGTCACCTACGGAGCGACGGTGGTCCCGATCCTGACCGATTTTCAGACCGAGGATATCCACCACATCGTCAACCACTCCGAAAGTCGTTTTTTCTTTCTCACCGACGCCATCTATTCCCGGCTGGACGAGGAGATGATGCCGGCCCTGGAAGGGTTGTTTTCCTTGGACAACGAGCGCTTCGTCATCAACGGCAGCCGCTCCGTCGTCTCCGCCGTGGAATGGGCGGAGGAGGAAAGCCGTTCGCCCCGTCAAGCCCTCACCCGCGAAGAGTTCCGCCTTCCCGGGGATATCCCCAACGACGCCATCGCCGCTCTGGTCTACACCTCGGGCACCACCGGCTTTTCCAAGGGAGTGATGCTCCCTTACAACTCCCTGGTCGCCAACATCCTTTTCGGAGACGCCAACATCACCCTCCCGCAGCCGGCCCCGATCATCTCCTTCCTGCCCATGGCCCACGCTTATTCCTGCAGCTTCGAGTTCCTCTTTCCCTTTACGGTCGGGGCCCATATCACCTTTCTCGGAGTCATTCCTTCGCCCAAGATCCTGTTGGAGGCGTTCGCGGAAGTCCGTCCCTGCCTGGTGATATCGGTCCCCCTGGTGATGGAGAAGATCTTCAAGAAGCGCATCGCTCCCGTGATCAATACCGCGAAAGTCAAGCTTCTGCTCAAAACCCCGGGGATATCGTCCCTCCTGCGCCGCAAGATCAAAAAAGCGCTGCGCGAAGCCTTCGGGGGCAAATACGAGGTCATCGTCATCGGGGGCGCCGCCCTCAACCCCGAAATCGAGGAATTTTTCAGGAAAATCAAGCTTCGGTTCACCGTCGGTTACGGGATGACCGAATGCGGTCCCCTGATCTCCTACGCTCCCTGGGACGAACACCGGCCCGGTTCGGTGGGAAAGGTCGTAACCAACCTCGAGATCAAGATCGACTCCCCCTCTCCGGCGACTCAGGCGGGCGAGATCATGGTCAAGGGAGAGCACGTCATGGCGGGGTACTACAAGAATCCGACCGCCACCGACGAGGTGCTGGGCGAGGACGGCTGGCTTCGAACCGGCGATCTGGGGATAATCGACAAGGACGGATTCATCTTTATTCGGGGCCGGAGCAAGAACATGATCCTCGGTCCTTCCGGACAGAACATCTACCCCGAAGAGATCGAGAACAAGATCAACTCGATGGAATTCGTCCAGGAATCCCTGGTCATAGAATCCGAAGGCCGGCCTATCGCCCTGATCTATCCCGACTGGGAGGCGATCGACTCCCTCAAGCCCAAGCAGCAGGACCGGGAAGGTTGGCTCAACAAGGTGATGGAAAATATCAAGAAGGAAGTCAACCGCCAACTGCCCCGTTACGCCGCCATCTCCCGGGTCAAAGTACAGCCCGAGCCTTTCGAGAAGACTCCTACCCAGAAGATCAAGCGGTACCTCTACAAGATTTGACCGGGTCCCGGCCGGATCAGAAATCGTAGGCCAGCGCCAGAAGCGCCAGACGGTCTTCCCCGAAATAGTAGCGTCCCTCGATCCGGGGGAGAAAGGGAACGTCGATCCGGGCGCCGGCAAAAAAACTCAAGGGATGTTCGAGCCGGTAGTCCTTCCGCGAGGAGTCGGCGGCGTCCGAGGGCGGCGAGTCGCGGATGAGGCCGTCGTCGTAGGCTCCCCCCACGAAAGCGTCGACCACGCCCAGGTCCCATCCTCCCTTGATATCGACGCCCCAGTTGAGATAATCGACGTCCCCCGAAGAAGCCGAAGTCCGGGTCATGGAAAAACCGCCCTCGGTTCCCAGGTAAAACCCCGACCAGCGGAAGGGGGTCCAGCCCAGGCCCGCGCCCCACTCGTAGCCCCACTCGTCGTAGTCGCGGCCTCCCTGGGACGGCCGGTCGTAGACCAGGTTGGAGTAGCCGATCCGGGCGTAGAGGTTCCAGCCGCTTCCCAGGTCGAGCCGGGGCTGAATGAAGAAAAGCACCTGGCGGCAATCGTACTCGATGGAGCCGGTGACGAAGGACCGGTCCTGGTAATCCACCCCCGAGCTGATTCCGAAACCGACCGCGGCCGCCGGAGCGGGGAACGATCCCGCCCACGCGGCCGCGGCCAACGCCGCTTTTGCCATCGTCCGCATGAAGCGCTATTATAGGGGCGGTATCGGGATTGCCGGAACGCGAATTTCACAACCGGGAGGAGAAAAGTGCGCAAGCCCACCATCGTCGTCGGATCCGACCATGCCGGGTTCGGCCTCAAGCGGTACGTAATCACGCTCTTGGAGAAAGAAGGATACCGGGTCGTCGACAAGGGGACGGACGGTCCCGGAAGCGTCGATTATCCCGATTTCGCGGAAGCGGTGGGGAAGGAGATGGCTTCCCGGCCGGGAAGTCTGGGGATACTCTCCTGCGGAACCGGGATCGGAATCTCGATCGCCGCCAACAAACTGCCCGGAATCCGGGCGGCCCTGGTCCGGACTCCGCGGGAGGCGCGCTTGAGCCGGGAACACAACGACGCCAACGTATTGGTCCTACCCGGGCGCCCCTGGCGGAAAAAAAACACCGGCGCCGCCGTCCGGGCCTGGCTGAAGGCCCCCTTCGCCGGGGGAAGGCACGGGCGCCGGGTGCGGAAGATCGCGGTGCTGGAAAAGACCTACGGAGAGGAACGGCCGCCGGATTGAACCGGGCCGAACGTCCCCCGTCTTGTCCCGGCCCGGGGCGCCTGCTATAATCCCCGACCAAAACCAGATGCCCGAACCCGGGGAGACAAGAAAGATGATCGCGAAAGATTTCATATTCCGCGCGCCGAAAACGGACTTGCACGTGCACCTGGACGGCTCCATCCGCATTCCCACCCTGATCGAAATCGCCCGGCAGGAAGGGATGGAACTGCCTTCCTACACCGTGGAGGGCCTCAACGAGCTGGTTTTCAAGGAAAAATACCAGAGCCTGGGCGATTATCTGACCTGCTTCGGCTATACCTGCCGGGCCATGCAGACGCCGGAAAACCTGGAACGGGTCGCCTACGAGTTCGCCCTCGACAACCTAGCCGAAGGGGTGCGCTACTTCGAGGTCCGCTTTGCCCCCCAACTGCACATGGGGACCATGGACCTGCTCACGGTCCTGGAGAGCGTCAACCGCGGTCTCGCCCGGGCCCGGATCGAGTTCAACCGCCGCCCCGAGGTCGTTTCCGGGGCCGAGCCCGAGTTCAAGTACGGGATCATCGCCTGCGCCATGCGCATGTTCGGTCCCGTCTCCGACTACTTCCGGCAGTTCCTCGACGCCCATCCCTTCTCCAAGCCCGATCGGATCTACGCGCTGGCCGCTTACGAGTTGGCCCAGGGCGTGGTCAAGTACCGGGACCTCAACGGGCTCCCGGTCGTGGGATTCGATCTGGCCGGCCAGGAGGACGGGTACCCGGCCCACGATTACTGGAAGGCCTACCACTTTGCGCACAAGAACTTCATGCACAAGACCGTCCACGCGGGCGAGGCCTACGGCCCGGAATCGATCTTCCAGGCGATCACCGACCTGTATGCCGAGCGGATCGGGCACGGGTACTACCTCTTCGACATCAGCAAGATTTCTTCCCCCGAAATCGAGGACCGGGAAGCCTACGTCCGGGCGCTGGCCCATTATATCGCCGACAAACGGATCACGATCGAGGTCTGCCTCACCTCCAACCTGCAGACCAATCCCTCGATCGGGGATCTCGGCAACCACCAGTTCAAGAACATGCGCGCCGCCCGGCTTTCCGCCACCTTCTGCACCGACAACCGGACCGTCAGCAAAACCACCGTCACCCGGGAGATCGAGCGGGCGGTGGAAGCTTTCCGGATCACCCCCAAGGAACTCAAGGATTACATCATCTACGGGTTCAAACGCTGCTTCTTCCCCGGCCCCTACGGGGAAAAACGCGAATACGTCCGCTCGATCATCGACTACTACGACCGCCTGGCCCGGGAGTTCGGGATCGAGGAATGAGCCGGGGGGAGGGGGCCTTTCCCCCGAAAACGCCGAAAAGCCCCGGCGGGCCGCGCCCGCCGGGGCTTTTCCCGTTCCGTTTCGGCGTGTTTCAGAAACGGTAGGTGAACTCGAGCGAGGCCACGTCGATGGCGGGATCCTGGTATTCGCCGATCAGGAAGCCCTTGGCGGCGTCCTGGGAGTTGACCAGGTTGCTCTGCATGTCTTTCATGAAGATGTGCAGATAGGATGCATCCACCGTCAGGTCCTCGGTGATGTCGATCCCCACGCCCAGGGCCAGCCAGAGGCGGTTGTTGTCGGGAATGCGCGGGGTGCGGTAGTTCTTGGAGACGGGGGAGTCGTCGTACGAAGTCGCGGCCCGCAGGGTGACGGCTTGGGTAAGATACCAGTCCACGCCCAGGGCGATTCTCCAGGTATCGGACCACCGTTCCAGGGTGACCGAGTCGGGCTGGCCGCTGTCGAACTCCACCGCCAACTGGTCGAAACAGCTCCAGCCGGTCCAGGTGAGGTCGGCCATGACTTTAAAGGAGGAACCCAGCATCTGGGCGATCCCCATCGAGAGCGAGGCGGGGGTGGTCAAGTCGGCTTCCACCCCCGTGTTGACGAAGTAGTTGGACATGCCGATGGCGTCGAGAATGGCCCGGGCCTGCACGGGAACGGTGAAGTCGACGTCTCCGTCGATGGTATGGTCGATCTTGGAACGGTAGTTGATGCCGACGGAGGTGGTTTCGGTGAGCAGGAGGCAGGCTCCCAGGCTGTAGCCGATTCCCCAGTCGTCTCCGTTCATGTCGGCGTACCCGTCCAGGGTCTGGGGAATCGTTCCGGCGCCCGAGAGAATGGTCCCGAAGTCGACGGAGTTCGTCAGGGTGGCGTCGAGGTACTGGATATTGACCGCTCCGCCGACGGAGAGAAGACCGGGAATGATCTGCCAGCCGACCGCCGGACTGATATCGATGCTTTTCAGATTGGATTTGACCGCATGGTAACGCCCGACCCAGCCGCGGTCGTAGCGGGTGCTCAACCCGAAGGGCACCGTGATTCCGATCCCGGCGCTGATGTTGTCCGCGACCTTGAAGGCGGCGAAGGCGTTGGGGATGTATCCCATGGTATCGGTGGTGGAGTCGGGACCGAGCAAGGGAGTTCCGGCGGCGGTGTACGACCCCTGGTTCTCGAAATCCATCTTGATCGTGACCACGCTTAAGCCGGCCGAAACCGCGTCCCGTTCCATGAAGGCGATCCCGGCGGGGTTGTAAAAAATCGCGGCGGGATCGTCGGTTTCCGTCGTTCCTCCCGCGAAGGCTTCGCCCAGACCCTTCGCGCTCTGTTCCAAAAGCGCGAAACCCGAAGCTTGAGCTCCGGAAACCGCGATAACCAGGCCGGCCACCCCGGCAATGGTTGCGATCCAAAGATTTTTCATCGTCCGCACCTCCCGTTGGCGAATCGGTTCCGCGTGGGGCCTTTCCCCGCGGCAGACCGTTCCGAAGCTAAACCTCGACCCCGGAACCGGTCAAGGGATTATTTGGCGGCCGCGGTCCGGATCCGGTTGACGGCCCCTCCCCGGCAACGTAGTATCCGGGTAAAGGAATCGGATACGCCACCGGAGAAGAGATGTCCGCCCAGGACCGTAAAATCGTGATCGTCGGCGCCGGTTCGGTCGGCGCCAGCACCGCCTATACCCTGGTCAACAGCGGGCTCGTCGACGAACTGGTCCTGGTCGACATCAACCGGGAGCGGGCCGAAGGCGAGGTCTCCGACCTCAACCACGGGCAGGTGTTCGTCCCTCCGGTCAAGATACGCTCCGGCGGCTACGACGAATGCAGGGACGCCGCCATCATCATCGTCACCGCGGGGGCGGCGCAGAAGCCCGGGGAGACCCGTCTCGACCTCACCCGCCGCAACGCCGGCATCATCAAGGGGATCGTCGAGGAGATGAACCGCTACCTGGGCGACCAGGTGATCATCATGGTCACCAACCCGGTGGACATCCTGACCATGGTGGCGCACCGGGTCTGTTCCCTGCCCCCGCATCACATCATCGGTTCGGGCACCGCCCTCGACAGCGCCCGGTTCTCGTTTTTTCTCGCCCGGCATTGCGGCGTCGACACCCGTGACGTTCGGGCCTACGTCATCGGGGAACACGGCGACAGCGAAGTTCCGCTCTGGAGCCGCGTCAATATCGCGGGCATCTCCTTCGACGACTACTGCCATATCTGCAACCGCGACGGCTCCGACGAACTCAAGGAGGAGATCAGTCGGAAGGTCCGGGAGTCGGCCTACCACGTGATCGAGTCCAAAGGAGCGACCAACTGGGCCGTCAGCCTTTCCCTGCTCAAGGTGGCGGGGGCGATTCTGCGCTACGAGAACAGCATCCTCAGCGTCTCCACCCGCTGCTCCGGTTTTTACGGTCTCCCCGACATTTGCCTCAGCCTCCCGGTTATCCTGGACCGGGAGGGGGTCAAGCAGGTGATAGCGGGGCCGATCAGCCCGCACGAGCAGGAACAGCTGTCGGCCTCCGGACGGATCCTGCGCCAGGTCTACGAGGACCTCCACCTTTAGCTTCCCATGGGGACCGAACTCAGCAATCCGTTCAACTGGTCCAAGACCAGGATCGGCACTTTCGACGACTGCAAGCGCCGCTACTACCTGCGTTATTACCGTCACTGGGGGGGATGGGAGCCGGACGCAGACCCCCTGACCAAGGCGGCCTACCGCCTCGGCAAAATGACCACGATGCCGATCATGGTCGGCCAGGCGGTTCACGAGGTCCTGGCCCGGCATTTCCGGGCGTTGCGCAACGGCCAGCCCCGGTCCCTGGACCCGGAAGAGCCGGTGAGGATGCTCCGGCGCGTCTGGAAGGACAACCTCGACGAGAAATGGCGGCTCAATCCCAAGAAATTCCCGCCCCTCTTCGAGCTTTACTATCGGCGGGTTCCCCCTCGGGAAAAACTCCTGGGGTACGCCGAGCAGGCCCGGGGCGCCGTACGGGCCTGCCGGGAGATGCCCCTCCTGGGGCGCCTCGCTTCCCTGGCCCGGGAGGATTTCCTCTGGGTCGACACCGCCGGCGGAGCGTTCAGCGAGGCCACCCGCTTTCCGGTCGGTTCGTTCGAGGCCATCGCCAACCCCGATCTGGTGGTGAGGCTGGAGGGGGCCGTGACCGCTTTCGACTGGAAAACGGGGAAATCCCGCTCCGAGGACCGTCTGCAGTTGGAGGTGGTGGGGCTCTGGATCGACGCCCGGATCGGGTCCGCGGCCGGCGCCAGGGGAAGTCTGGTCTACCTGGGCTCGGGCGAGGTCGACACCTTCGATCTTGACGACCGCACCCGGGAACTGGCCCGGGAGACGGTGGTCAGGGACATGGAACGGATGGGCGCCTACCTCCGGGACCCCGGGGAGAACCTTCCCCTGGACATGGAACAGTTCCCGATGCAAAATAACAAAAAAATGTGCGATTACTGTCAGTTTCAAGAGATTTGTCACCCCATCAGGGAGGTTGCCGATGAATATGGCTAAGTACTTGACGTCCGCGGCCGCGGCTCTGCTGGCGTTCTTCCCCGGTTCGGGTCCGGCCCAGGCCCCCGCGCCCGCGCCAGCGCCCACGGCCGCCCCGGAACTCAGGATCATAAGCGATTTCGACTCGCCTCCCTTCTCCTACGTCGAAAACGGCGCTTCCACCGGGTTTGAATACGATCTGGGCGAGGCCATCGGCCGCGAGCTGGGCATGCCCGTCAAGTGGATCAAGCGTTCGTTCAACCTCCCCTCCTTCGGCAGCACCCTGGACACCGGCGGCGCCGATGCCGCCATGGCTTCGATTACGGTTACTCCCGACCGGGAGAAATCCTACATCTTCAGCCGTCCGTATTTCCGCACCAGCCTGGCCGCGGCCACCAAACGCGACGTGGATTGGAACTCGCTCAACTGGAAAAACGGTCTCTCCGCCGTCATCAGGGTGGGGGTGCAGCGCCGGACCACCAGCGAGGAGTGGGTGCGCAAGAACCTCAAGGCCACCCGCAAGACCTACGATTCCCCCCAGCGCCTGGAACGGGCCCTCAACAGCAACGACGTCGAAGTCATCGTCATGGACGAGGAGATCCTCAGTTACGAACTCCTGAGGCGGCAGTATAAGTTCAAGATTCAGGAAAAAGGGTTCGACGTCCAGGATTACGGGATCATGCTGGCCCGAACCAACTCCGCCCTTCAGCAGCAGATCGACGGGGCCCTGATCCGGCTGGACGAGAGCGGGGAGTACGACCGCTTGTATGAAAAATGGTTCGGCCACCTGGCCGACCTCCCCGCCAGAATCCGTCCCACCCGCGGAGACCAGGCGGCAGAGTGAAAGAAGCGCTGTTGCCGGTCGCGGTGGTCGCCGCGACGTGGGTAGCCGTGGCGGTGGTCTTGGGGATGTTCTTCCGCCGGCTGGGGCGCCGGGGGAGGGAGGGTGCGGTTCCTCCCCTGATCCGGCGCGTCCTGGTGGGAGTGGTCTGGGTCTTTTCCCTGATCGTCATACTCAAGTTCTTCTACCCCGATCTCAATCTGACCGGGCTGGTGATCGGTTCCACCGTATTCTCCGCCATCATCGGTCTGGCTCTTCAGGACATCCTCATCAATTTTCTGGCCGGCGTGGTCTTCTCGGTGGAGAAGCCGTTCCGCATCAACGATTGGGTCATGGTCGGAGGACAGGAGGGAGTGGTCACCGAGATCTCCTGGCGCACGACCAAGGTTCGGACCCGGGAGAACAACCTGGCCGTTATTCCCAACAGCGTGATCGCCCGGCAGGAGATAACCAACTACGATTACCCTTCTCCCCTCCACCGCCGGTCGGTCCGGGTGGGAGTGGATTACCGCCATCCCCCGCTTCTGGTCCGCCAGGCCCTGCTGGAGGCATCCCGGGCCGTGAGCGACGTCCTCGATTCTCCTCCTCCCGACGTCCACCTCCTCGATTTCGGCGATTTCAGCATCACCTACGAACTCAGGTACTGGCTGGCCAACTACGACCTGGTCCCGGAAACGGCTTCCCGGCTCCGTATCGAGATCTACGAAACCTTCCGCCGGATGGGGATACGGATTCCCTTCCCCATCCGCACGGTCAGGGTGGGCCGGGAACCGGCGCCGGCCGGAGTTCCCCGCCTCACCGTCGTCTCCGGGGCTCAAGCGGGAGAGGAGTTCACGATCGGCGAAGAGGCCCTCATCATCGGCCGCCAAGAAGGGAACCCGATCCGGCTGGCCGATTCCCGGGTTTCCAAGGAGCACGCCCGCGTGGTCGGGGGGGAAGAAGGGTTGCACCTGGAAGACCTCGAAAGCCGGACCGGGACCAGAGTCAACGGCCGGCCGGTGCGGCATTGGCGGTTGCAGCCCGGCGACGAGATCGAGATGGGCGGGACGAGGATGGTTTTCCGCTGCGACTGAAGACTCGGGCCGAATGGAACGGGTTATCGGACAATACCGGATTCTGGAGGAGATCGGGAAAGGGGGTACGGGAACGGTTTTCCGCGCCTGGCACACCTCCCTGAAGCGGGCGGTGGCCCTGAAGCTCCCGGTCCCCGGGGAGAAGGCCGACGCCGAGGCCCGGGCGGCGTTTCTCGAACAGGCCCGGGCGGCGGCGGCGCTCCGCCACCCTCATATCGTGGGAATCGTCGAAGTGCTCGACGACGCGGACGGGTACGGCTATTCCATGGAGTACCTGGACGGCCCCTCGCTCGACGACCTTCTGGCCGGAGGCAGCCTCGAGCCGTCTCGGGCCCTGGAAGTCTTCAGGCAAGTTTGCCGGGGGATACAGGCGGCCCACGAGTCCGGGATCGTTCACGGCGACATCAAGCCGTCCAATATCCTCTTCGACCGGGAACTGACCGGGGCGAAAGTCTCCGATTTCGGCGCCGCCCGACGGTTCCGGGCCGAGGACGGGGAGATCACCAGGGAGCACGATCGTAAAGTGCTGGGAACCCTCAACTACATGGCGCCGGAGTTGAGAGAGGGAAGGAGTTCTCCCGATCCCCGCTCGGATATCTATTCCCTGGGGGTGCTCCTCTATCGGATGCTGACCGGAAACCTGCCCCTGGGAAGTTTCCGGCTCCCCAGCCACTGCCGCCGGATGATCCCGACGGCCCTGGACCGGGTGGTGCTCCGGTGCCTGCGCAACGACCCCCGGGGGAGGTACGCGGACGTGAAGGACCTCCTGGCCGACCTCGGGGGCGAGAAGCGGCGTTTCCTGTCGGTTTCCCGGCTGCCGCGCCGCTGGCGGGCCCGGGTCTTCTGGGGCGCCGGCGCGGCGTTTCTGGCCGCCGCCGCCGCCGCCGTTTTCTACCTGGTCCGGCCTTCCCTCCAGGCCGGGCTTCCCGGGGCGGAATACGCGTTCGCCCCCGCCGACCTCAAGGCCGCTTTTTCCCGGGCGGCGCTCCTGGAGCGGGAAGGGAAGGGCCCGGAAGCTGCCCGCGAACTGGAGCGGCTGGCCCGGGCGCACCCCGGGTCCCCCCTCTCTGACCACGCGCTCTTCCGCGCCGGGGGTTTGCGGGAAAAGGAGGGCGAGTACGCGGAAGCCGCCTCCGATTACCGGGAGCTGGTGGAGACGGACCCAGCCTCCAAGCTGGCCCCCGCCGCCGTCCTGCGCCGGGCGATCATTCTCGCCGAACAGCTGGGGAAGGAGGAGGAAGCCGTCCTCCTCCTCCGCCGGGTCCGGGATTCCTGGCCGGCCGCCGCCGAGGCCCCCGAAGCCCTGTTGCGGATCGGGCTGCTCAAGGAAGGCTCGGAAGGAGGATTCTTCGAGTCCATCTTCGGCTCCGACCGCAAGGCCGTCCTCCAGTCGGCGGCGGCGGCCCTGGAAGAACTGGTCCGGGCCTACCCGCATTCCCCCCAGGCCGTGACCGCCGCCCGGGCCCTGGCCCGGGTCTACGGCCGTGACGGGCTCAACGATCCCGCCGCCGCCCGGAAGTGGGCCTCCTGGGCGCCGTGAATTCCAACGGCGTTCCCCGGTTCAGCGCCCGAATCTGAGGATCCGCTCGCGGAGCGGCGGCGGCAGCCTGTCGATCTCGCGGGCGGCCCGGTCCCGGTCTCCCATCCGGGTGAGGGCGAAAGCCAGGGCGTAGCGGGTTTTGACCATTCCCGGGTCGAGGGCCAACGCCCGCTCGTAGCAGGAGACCGCCTCGCCGAGGTCGTCGCGGTCCAGGGCCAGGTTCCCGAGGTTGGCGAGGGCGGGGGCGTAGGTCCCGTCCGCCCGGAGCGCTGCGCGGAAGGCGGTTTCCGCCCCGGCGACGTCCCCGAGTTGTTTCAGGGCCAGGCCCAGGTTGTTATGGGCCGCAGGATAGTCAGAATCCAACGCCTCGGCCCGCCTGTAGGCTGCGGCGGCCTGCCGCCATCGGCGATGGGCGGCGTAGGCGTTGCCCGCATCGAGGAGAATATCCCGTTGCCGCGCCGCGGTCCCGGAACCGGCCAGGGCCCGGGCAAAGGCCCGTTTCGCTTCCGGATACCGCTCCAGGCCCAGGAGGATCTTTCCCCGGGCGGTTTCCAGGCGCTGTTCCCAGCGGACGGCGCGGGCTTCCCCCCGGGGCGGTTCGGCGGCCGCGCGGCCGGTCAGGTCCCAGGCTTGCCGGTAATCGCCCGCCCGATAATTGATCTCGGCGGCCTGAAGTAAAAACTGGCCGGTTCCGGTTCCGGGACCGGGAATCCCCAGGAGGAAAAAGAGACCGGCCGCCAGCGCCGCGCGTCCCCCGGCCGCCGCCGCCCGTTTCCGCCGGAGCGCCCGGAAGACACCGGCCGCGGCTTCGGCGCCGAAGACCGCCAGCGCCGGAACCAGGGGGGCGCGGAGCCGATCGACCACGAAAAAGAGGGAAACCCCCAGAACCCAGGTCCCGCACAACAGGTACAGAGGAAGAAACCGCCTGCGGTCGCGGGGCGCCGCCATTCCGGCCAACCCCAGGGCGGCGATGAGCCGCCAGGACAGGATCCCCAGCGGTGGCCACCGCTCCCGGAAGAAGGCGGGGTGGTAGTTGTCGGGGTATTCGCCGCCGGAAAAGAACAGCAGGATTTTTTTCAGGGCTAGGCCCAGGAAGGAAAAGGGCCGGGAACCGATGAAGGCCAGGCCCTCTCTCCACCAGTACGCGGAACTCTGGCCCGGATCGAGCGGCCTCCCGCCGCGGCGGACCGCCTCCGCCCGGAAGTCTTCGTGCATCAGCTCGGGCAGCGCCCGGGCGAATTCGGGGATATTCCCGACCCCGGCCGCGCCGGCGCGGTTGCCGATATAGAAATTTTCTCCGGAGTGCGCGGGAACCAGGGGAGCCCCCGCTCCGGGCCCGAGGAAGAAAAGGGCGGGAACGACGATCGTTCCCGCGGCCAGCGCCGCCAGGGCCCGGGCTTTCCGGCCGGGAGCGGCCGCGGCGGCCAGGAAGGCCGCCGCCGGTACCAGGGTTCCCCGGGCCAGGAACCCGGCCCCGACCGCGAGTCCGGCGGCGAACCAGGCTCCGGTCGAGCCGGTTCGGGCCGCGGTTGCCAGGGCCGCCGCCGCCGCCGCCAGGCAGAAAACTTCCAGGGTGACGGGAAGCAGCCAGGCTTCGTAGAAGACCAGGATCCCGGCTCCGGCGCAGATCGCCGCCGCGGCCAGGCCGACCGCCGTTCCCGCCGTTTCCCGGCCGGTCTTCCAGGCCAGCAGGCAGGTGAGAACCCCGAGGCCGGCCTGAGCCGCCCGGGCGGGAAGGGCGATCGAGCCGAATATCCTCAGGCAGAGGGAAAGCAGGTAGGGATAGAGGGGATTCCCGGCGAAGCCGGCGGGGCTTCCGCCTCCGCCCCAGGCCAGGGATTCGGCCCAGGAGAGGTAGTAGCCCGCGTCCAGGGAGGGGACGGAAAGGTAAGGGGTCCCGGCCAGGGACTTCAACCAGGCCGCCCGGAAAACGGCTCCCAGCGCCAGGACCGCCAGGACGATCCATCTTTCCCGGTTTCGGTTCATGCGCTACATTGTACCATGAACCGTCGGCGGCCGGGACGGCCGCGGGCGGAGGTACGGATCCGGTGACGCTCAAGCCAGAAACCTTGTATTTTCGCGGGGCCGAACTCATCGACGGGACCGGCGCTCCGCCCCGTCGGGCCGGCGTTTTAGTCGGGGAAGGGAAGATCCTGGGTTTCCCCGGCGCCGCTCCCCCCGGGGCCCGGACGGTCGCCGCCGAGGGCCGCTGGCTCGTACCCGGATTCGTGGACGTCCATTCTCATTCTGATTTCTGGCTGCTGCGCGACGGGGGCGCCGAGGGAAAGATCCTGCAGGGGGTGACCACCGAAGTGGTGGGCAACTGCGGCTCCTCCGCCTTTCCCCTGGCCGGGGAACGTCTGCGGAGGGTCCGGGACCAGAACCCCGACCTGGACCCGGATTTCCGGGACCTGGCCGGCTACCGCCGCGCCCTCTCCGAGGGGGGCATCGCCGTCAACCTCGCGTCGTTCACCGGGCAGGGAAACCTGCGGGGTTCGGTGGTCGGTTACGCCGCCCGCCCCGCCGCCGCCGCCGAGCGCCGGCGCATGCTCGGGCTGCTGGAGGCGAGTTTCGAGGAAGGCAGCCGGGGAATATCCACCGGGATGCCCTATCCCCCCGGCGCGTATACTCCGGGCGACGAGCTGGTGGAGGTGCTGGCGGCGACGGGCCGGGCGGAGAGGCTGTGGTCGACGCACCTGGCCAGCGAGTCGGACCGGCTGCTGGAGTCGCTGGAGGCGTCTATCTCCCTGGCCGAGCGCTGCGGGGTACGCCTTCTGGTTTCCCATCTCAAAGCCGGCGGCCGCTCCAACTGGGAGAAGCTGCCCCGGGCCCTGGAGGCGATCGCGACCGCCCGGGACCGGGGCCTGCGCGTCGCCTGCGACCGTTATCCCTACACCGCCGGCTGCACCGACCTGGACATCCTGCTGCCGGCCTGGGCCTGGGAGGGGGGGGAAGCGGCGGAACTGGAGCGTTTGCGCGACCCGCTCGCCCGCCGCCGCCTGGCCGAAGCCGTCGGGGAGAAGGACTGGGATAACGTCGTCGTCGCCTCGGCGCCCGGCCCGGACGAAGACCGCCTCCGGGGCCGCAGCCTCGCGTCCCTGGCGTCCGAGCGCGGGAGCGCTCCGGTGGAAACGCTCCTGGACCTTTTGGTCGAGCGGGAGTTGCGGGTGGAGGCATATTTTTTCGGGATGTCGGAGGAGAACATGGACCTGGTCCTCTCCAGCCCCTTCTGCTTCGTCGCGTCCGACGCCTCGGCCCGGCCTCTTCTTCCCGGCGCGGGGGAGGGGGCTCCCCACCCCCGCGCTTTCGGGACCTTCAGCCGGTTTCTGGAGCGCTACGTCTTTTCCGGCCGGCTCGCTCCCCAGGAGGCGATCGCCCGGATGACTTCGGGCCCCGCCGCCTGGGCCGGCTTGCAAGACCGGGGGAGGCTCCTCCCCGGGGGCCCCGCCGACCTGGTGCTCCTCGATCCACGGCGGTTCCGGGACCGGGCCGACTACGACCGCCCCCGCCGCCCTCCCCGGGGGATCGACCTGGTCATGGTCAACGGCGTGACGGTGGCGCAGGAAGGAAAGTGCACCGGCGCCCGCCCCGGCCGCTTCCTGGGGGAGTAGAGGGGCGAGGGTTCAGGGTTCGGGGTTCAGGCCCTCTACCTCGGCCCCTAGAGATTTCTGCACCTGATTACTCTGATTAACTCTGATTGGGGGAAGAATTCAGAATACAGTATTCAGAATTCAGTAGCCCCCCACCACGGCCTCTGAAACATTGTCACATGTAGGCATGTAGGACATGTAGGGGGAGGGAGAAGATAGATGGGCCACGGCATGTTTCCTCCTGAACCCTGAACCCTGACCCGTGACCCCTTATTGCACCTGATTTCTCTGATTAACTCTGATTGGGGGAAGGGAGAACCACGGACCTGCCTGCGGCAGGCAGGCCTGCCTGCCGGCAGATAGGTCTGTGGACTGATCCCTTCCTGAACCCTGAACCCTGAACCCGCTTCTTCCCCCCCTTCATGGACTTCATGGTCGAGAAAGCATAGAGCATGGAGCATAGAGAAAAACCCCTCTGCCACGGCCCCCTTGGGGCT